>CABYJX010000041.1 GCA_902519405.1 uncultured Gammaproteobacteria bacterium | reverse complement strand
AGGATGAATACACAAACTTTAGATACGACAAAACTTGGTCCTTACCTAGCGACCCACCTTCATGAATTCAATGAAAATATAACGGTGGAAAAATTCCCGGGCGGACAATCTAATCCTACCTTTAAACTAACCTGCGGGGATCAGCAAGTAGTTTTGCGACGAAAACCGCCTGGCGAGTTGCTACCGTCTGCACACGCGGTGGACCGCGAATTTCGGGTGATAAAGGCGCTTGGAAAAACCGACATCCCTGTAGCAAAAGCACACCTGCTCTGCGAGGATGAAAACATCATCGGTTCTGCATTTTATATTATGGAGTACCTTGATGGACGAGTATTTTGGGATCCTGCTCTTTCGGAAGTAGGGTCTAACGCCGAGAGAAGTGCAATCTATGACGACATGAATCGTGTGCTGGCAGCGCTTCATTCTATTAATATAGAAACTGTTGGCTTATCTGATTTTGGTCGGCCAGGAAATTATTTTGAGCGTCAGATCAATCGATGGACCAAACAATATCGAGCATCTGAGACAGAGAATTCAGAGGCTATGGAAACATTGATTCAATGGTTGCCGAGCAATATTCCCGAAGATGACGGTTCAATAGGCCTAGTCCATGGTGACTACCGCCTGGACAACATAATGTTTCATCCTAAAAAACCGGAAATTATAGGTATCTTGGATTGGGAACTATCCACACTAGGTCATCCATTAGCCGATCTCTCATACCAGGTAATGGCATGGCAATTACCTCAAGATGGCGGACTTCGTGGACTTTTAAATGTAGATAGAAATGCTCTAGAAATTCCTACTGATGACGCGTATGTTGCTAAATATTGCAAGCGAACTGGAAGAGAGACCATTGAGAATTGGAATTTTTATTTAGTGTTCTGTTTCTTTCGACTAGCAGCAATACTCCAGGGTGTAAAAAAACGTGCCTTAATCGGTACTGCCTCCAGCGCCGAAGCTGAAAGCAGAGGAGCATTAGTAGAACCGCTTGCAGCATATGGTGTTTCCTTTATTGACTAATTCAACAGGAGAAACTAAAGATGACTGATGAAGTCATAACTGAGGCGCACGAAGGCGTACTCACAATTACATTGAATCGACCTGAGTCCAAAAACGCGGTTAATAGAGCCCTCGCGCTTCGTATGGTAGAAGCGATTGACGAACTAGAAAAGAACCCCGATCTGCGAGCTGCAATCATTACCGGAGCCGGAGGAACTTTCTGCTCGGGAATGGATCTTAAAGCGTTTGTAAGTGGAGAAACCCCACATATTGAAGGGAGAGGTTTCGGTGGGGTCACAGAATATATGCCAAAGAAACCACTGCTTGCCGCTATAGAAGGCTATGCATTAGCTGGTGGGTTCGAGCTTGCCATCAGTTGCGATCTTATTGTAGCTGCCGACACTGCAAAATTTGGAATTCCAGAAGTAAAGCGGGGTCTTGCAGCAGCGGCAGGCGGCCTGTGTAAGTTGCCAAAACAAATTCCCTATAGAATCGCAATGGAAATGGCACTGACTGGAGATTTCTTTGATGCAGAGCGGGCAGCAGGTCTAGGCCTTATTAACCATGTTGTTCCTGAGGGAAAGGCGCTTGAAGCCACTAAAGAGTTGGCGGCAAAGATTGCCGCCAATGGCCCATTGGCTGTCACCGCCTCCAAACAGGTAGTTTACTCTGCACAGGATTGGGATAGTAGCGAGATGAATGAACATCAAAACAAAATACTATCTCCTGTATTCGTTAGTGAAGATGCTATCGAAGGAGCGACCGCCTTTGCAGAAAAAAGACCACCGAATTGGAAGGGAAAATAATTTAAATGAGGATTAAGATATGCAAGAAGCTTGGATAATTGACGCATGCCGCACTCCCAGAGGCATAGGAAAAAAGGGTAAAGGAGCTCTAGCAGATCAACATCCCCAGCATTTGGGAGCAACAGTCCTCAGAGCGATCGCTGAGCGTAATCAGCTCGAAACAGCAGATGTCGACGATGTTATTTTTGGTACATCATCTCAACGCGGTCAACAAGGGGGCGACTTGGCAAGGATGGCGGCTCTGGAAGCTGGATATGACATACGCTCCTCAGGTATGACACTTGACAGGTTCTGTGGCTCAGGTATCACATCAGTAAACTTAGCCGCTATGAGTATTATGTCTGGGACAGAGGACCTAGTTGTCGGTGGTGGTGCAGAAATGATGTCTACTTTCGGAGACGATGCATCCTCACGAAGTCCATTTATTGATAGCGACAATCTGGTACTTCGTGAAATGCATCCACAACCTCACCAAGGAGTCTGTGCAGATGCTATTGCCACGATTGAGAAAATCGACCGTTCCTCAGTAGATACTCTTGCATTAGAATCTCAACAAAAAGCAGCTAATGCGATTAAAAATGGATACTTCGATAAAAGCCTTATTCCTGTCCACGGATGGGACGGTTCTTTGGTGCTAGATGCTGAGGAATTTCCCAGACCTCAGACGACGTTGCAAGGCCTAAGTGAGCTCAAACCCTCTTTTGAGCCACTGGCGGATTATCCACTAGATGAAAAGGGAACAACTTTCAGAAGCCTAGTGCTTAAGAAATATCCAGAATTAAAAATCAGCCACATTCATCATGCCGGAAATTCTTCTGGGGTCGTTGATGGCGCTGCAGCCGTTTTACTTGCCTCACCAGATTATGCTCGGGCACACGGCATGCAGCCGCGAGCGAAGATTCGTGCAATGTGTAATATGGGAGATTGCCCCACCCTGATGTTAAACGCACCTGTGCCATCTGCAAAAAAAGTGCTGCAAAAAGCGGGACTCTCATTAAAGGACATTGATTTATTCGAAATCAATGAAGCCTTTGCCGTAGTAGCAGAAAAATTCATCCGAGATCTAGATCTTGATAGAAATAAGGTCAATGTTAACGGAGGAGCAATTGCGCTAGGTCATCCGATTGGAGCCACGGGGTCCATTCTAGTAGGTACAATGCTTGATGAATTAGAACGACAGGATAAATCACTAGGATTAGTAACAATGTGCGCGGCGGGCGGTATGGCCCCCGCGATAATCATTGAGCGGGAATAGGTATGCGGGCGGAATATAAGAAAAAGGCTAGAGAACTACTCAGGATAACTCTACGCTCATACCAACTTGAATGATGCCTTCTTGCTCAACACGGCAACATACCCCACCTCTCCAATCAATATCGAGTGCTTCCCTTAATCCATCGCTAGCGTCATCCATTCGATGACAAGGATTAGTTTCTCTAGTAATTCTCAGCTCAACCTTGCCAATGGATATAATACTTCCAACATCCTCTCTGGAAAATCTTTTACCCGTAATAAGTAAATTTGCTCTGCGGATAGTCCATGGTAAATCTACATTAAGGTGATCACATGCGTCGGTCCATGAATCCTGGCTCAATACGGTCACCTGTCGAGAACCCGACCGGCCTCTATAATCACCTTTTACTCCAAACTGTAAGCCAATTGCAGCAGTATCAAGCTGGCACATTTGTCCCCTTCGCTTGTGCCTTAAAGCGATTCCGATCAACCGCATAAAACCTCCCAGACGGCCAAGTAAAATAAGAGTATATAAGATCTAGGGGTATTCTAAGCAAATTCGATAATGACAGACGTGCATCTACCAGCCTATGCCAATACAATACCCGTCCTACTATATCCATAGAACTTTTAGGAAAAAATATTTTGCGCGCCTATCGTTATGTAATCTCAGTGCTTGCCATCATTTTCGGTGGTATCTTCCTGTATCTTTATATTCAATTTTCCGCGCTTTCGAATATGGACTTTACGCCACCGGCTATATCGATCGATACAGCCATTGCAAAAACAGAAGTATGGCCATCGCTAATTCAGTCGGTTGGTACCATAAGAGCTGCGCGCGGGGTGAATTTAAGCACCGAAAGTGATGGAGAGATAATCTCCCTAAATGTAGAGCCCGGTCAGCTTGTCGAGACAGGAACAATCATTCTTGAACTCAATAATCGAGAAGAACTAGCAAGAAAGGAAAAACTGCGCGCATCACTGGAACTAAAACAACTCCTGTTCGATAGAGACTCCCGCCTTATAAAACAAAAATCGATACCCATGAGTCGCTATGATGAAACTCGGGCTAACCTCCGAGAGGTTAAAGCAGAACTCGCTGAGATCAATGCCATCTTGGATACTAAAGTGGTCGTCGCCCCATTTAGTGGAACAATCGGGGTTATCAGAGTGGACATTGGTGATTATGTTGAAATAGATACAGAGGTAACCTCTCTACAAAATCTGAACCGGCTAGAACTCGATTTTTCACTGCCAGCGAAACATGCTCCGAAACTCAAAAAAGGCCAGAATATAACACTCACCACCGATGCATTTGGCGATCAAGTTTTCTCTGCGACTCTGAGGGATATCGATAGCCGTATCCATCCCTCGACGCGTAATATTCTCCTTAGAGGTGAATTAACCAATGGGCAAGGACTCCTCCCTGGAATGTTTGTTCGTTTGTCGATCGATCTGGACCGACCCAGAAAACTAGTCACAGTTCCCGAGATTGCCGTTGGTTACTCACTTCAGGGTGATACGATCTATGTAATTCGAGATGAGGACGATCGCTCCTTTGCCGAGCCCGTTATCGTCGAAGTTGGGGAAAATTCGGGTGGGTCTACTAGCATCATAAAAGGTATCTCCCCTGGTATGCGAGTAACTACAGCTGGCCAAAACAAATTATTTCGTGGCGCTGTGGTCACATACAATGTGAGCAAGGATTAATAAAAATGTCTCCGACAGATCTCTTTATTAAGCGCCCTGTCTTGGCTCTAGTGATCAGTAGTCTAATTCTATTGCTTGGAAGCGCATCCATGTATCGTGTGCCTGTCAGGGAGTTTCCAAAGTTAGAAAAAAATGTCATTGAAATAATGACCTTTTATCGAGGTGCTAGTGCTAGAACAGTACAAGGGTTAGTGACCACACCACTTCAAATAAATATCGCTGGTGCTCAAGGCGTTGAATACATCACATCTACAAGTTCTCCGGGTATCTCTCTAATAGAAGTCCATGTGAGACTTGGAGAATCGACCAGTAATGTTGTTGCTGAGATCATTGCAAAAGTGCGTCAAGCCCGTGACGAGCTACCACAAGAAGTAGAGGAACCTACTATTACAACTGCATCAGGTGATGATGCGATGATGTATCTGGCTTTTTACAGCGATCAAATGGAGCTTCACCAGGTATCTGATTACCTAGTAAGAAATGTTCAACCAGAACTGGCCACCATCGAAGGCGTCGGTCTCGCGGCAATGTATGGGCATGAAATAGCCATGCGAATTTGGCTTGACCCTATCCGTATGGCTGCCTTTGGAATCACCGCTAACGATATAAGAAATGTGATAAGTCGTGAAAATTATATTTCAACAGCAGGATCCACTGAGAGTAATCTTGTTACTGCCACCGTTGATGCTAAAACGGATATACAAAATGTAGAAGATTTTAAAAATCTTGTACTAAGGCAAGATGGAGAGGATCGCGTGCTTCTCCAAGATGTTGCCGATGTAGAGATCTCATCTGAGGATTTACGGCTGCATACTACCTCGAGTGGAAAGCCATGCGTCTTTATGGCTATAACGCCTGCACCCGATGCGAACCCACTTGAAGTGTCCAAGCGAGTACACGAATCCCTTCCAGAGATTAGGGCTGGACTCCCTGCAGATGTAAAACTGTTCCTTGATTGGGATGGTAGTGTCAAGATAGACAAAGCACTTAACGAGGTAACTAAAACATTATTCGAGGCTGCCGCCATCGTTATTCTAGTGATTTTTTTGTTCCTTGGCTCACCCCGTGTGGTACTCATACCATTGGTCGCTATTCCACTATCTCTAATTGGCGTCATTTTCCTTATAAGTGCTATGGGATTCACACTTAACTTGCTAACACTACTGGCCATGGTAATTGCGATAGGTTTAGTGGTAGATGATGCTATTGTCGTGGTGGAAAACGTACATCGGCACATTGAGCTCGGGTTAAAGCCCCTGGACGCTGCACTTTTGGGAGCCAGAGAAGTCGCATTACCAGTTGTATCGATGACGTTAACTCTGGCTGCAGTCTATGCACCAATTGCATTTATAGGAGGACTCACCGGTACCTTATTTAGCGAATTTGCGTTAACTCTAGCGGGTGCGGTTTTAATATCAGGAATCATTGCGCTGACTTTAAGCCCTATGATGTGCTCTGTAGTATTAGAAGATCGCCAACATCAAGGCAAGTTCGCTAACTGGTTAGATTCCACATTTGTAACTTTAGTAGGGAATTATAAAAAGATGTTATCCCAATGTTTGATGAACAAAGGGGCAATATTTCTTTTCAGCTTTTTTATATTCCTCAGCCTACCTGCGTTGTTTTGGATCTCTAGAGGTGAACTAGCCCCTGAAGAAGATAACTCCGGCTTTTTTATAGTGGGAACGGCACCTCGCCATGCCAATTTGGATTATTGGAAAAATTACCTGGCCGAAGTGGTCAACACATGGAAAAGCGTTCCAGAGGTAAGCCACTCTTGGCAATGGGCAACTCCCAGCCAAAATTTTGGCGGACTTACACTGCATCCCTGGTCTGAGAGGGAGCGATCTCAACAAGAAGTCATGGCAGAATTTCAGGAGAAGCTAAGTGATATTGAGGGACTTCAACTATTCGCATTTGGCGAACCACCCCTGCCAGGGACTGAACCTGGCCTCCCTGTGAACTTCGTTGTTTCCTCCACCCGACCTTATGAAGAAGTTTACCGCATCAGTAATGAATTATTGGAAAGAGCAAGGCAATCTGGCCTCTTTATAATACCTAATCAAACCTTGAGTTTTGATCGTCCTGAAATATCTGTAGAATTAAATAGGAGACTGGCCGCTCGGCTGGGAATTACGATGAAAGAGATCGGTAATACCCTTTCGACCATGTTAGGTGAAAGCGAAATTAATCGATTCACCAGAGACGGAAGAAGTTATAAGGTAATACCTCAAGCTGAACGCGGCTTCAGATTAACACCAGAACATCTGGAGCAGTACTATATAAGAACGAGGAATGGCGACCTAGTACCTCTGTCAAGTTTGATAGAACTCTCCACCACGGTTCAACCTAACGATCTAACTCAGTACCAACAATTTAATAGCTCTACCATTCAGGCAATCATGATGCCACCTAATACGCTGGAAGCTGGTCTTAATTTCCTTAATGAAAATTTAGAAGAAATCGCTCCTCCAGGATTCAGGGGCGGGTATACCGGGGCCTCTCGAAGATTTATTCAGGAAAAGGCGTCTTTTCCTATTTTATTTTCACTATCTATTATTTTAATTTTTTTGGTTCTTGCAGCCCAATTCAATAGTTTCCGTGATCCCTTGGTGGTACTGATCTCGGTGCCCCTTTCGATTTTTGGCGCTGTGGTGCCGATTGCACTAGGGCTAGCTACTTTTAACATCTATACCCAAATTGGCTTATTAACACTAATAGGATTGATTAGTAAGCATGGCATCCTTATCGTAGAGTTTGCTAATAAACTGGTTGCAAAAACTGGAGATGCCAAGGAAGCGGTGCTTGAAGCGTCTTCGCTAAGACTCCGACCAATACTGATGACCACATTTGCTACAGTGCTGGGCGTTTTACCCCTTATCTTAGGAAGTAGTGCTGGAGCAAATGCTCGCTTCAGTATAGGCCTAGTGATCACTACCGGTATGCTAGTAGGAACACTCTTTACTCTCTTCGTCCTGCCCACTTTCTACATGTTATTTGTTAACAAGAGCTCCCTAAGAAGACCCAGTGATTCAGAAAGGAGCCTAGATACAGCAAATAAACTTGCACTCTGACAATATTCTCGATTATTTTAATTGTATGACTACTAGCAATGAATATAGAAATATTGGCCCTGCAGACTTTAGACAAGCTATCAGTCTCGGCAAGCATAAGGGTAACACCTCCGGTTACTGTCCTGGTTACGTTCAATGTAATCTAGTCATCCTTCCTAGCGAGGCTGCTAAAGACTTTAAACGTTTCTGTGATCTAAATCCCAAACCTTGTCCAATTTTAGCCGAGAGTCCAACCGCTGGTGATTTTTCTCTACCTTCATTGGGTGACATTGACATCAGAAGCGATTTACCAAGCTACCGAGTGTTCAAAAATGGCATGCTCAAAAAAGAATTAACTGATATTAAAGCTATTTGGAACGATGAGTTAGTGGCGTTCGCTATTGGCTGTTCTTTCTCATTTGAAGAGGCACTCTTGCTTGATGGATTGGAGATTAGAAATATCTCAGCAGGTACTAATGTTCCAATGTATATTACTAACATTGAATGTAAACCCGCAGGATCCTTTTCAGGAAAAATGGTGGTAAGTATGCGTCCGTTCAGTGAATCCGATGCTAAAAGAGCAATTCATATTAGTGGGAAATTTCCTTCGGTTCATGGATCTCCGATACATGTGGGGAACCCTGAAAAAATAGGAATTGTCTCTTTAGATTACCCCGATTTTGGCGATCCAGTCTCATTATCAGTCGACGAGACACCGCTCTTTTGGGCTTGTGGGGTCACTCCCCAGGTAGCTCTGCAAAACGCCAAACTACCATTTGCAATAACTCACACCCCAGGGTGTATGCTTATGACTGATCTAAGAAATAGTGAGTTAGCTGTATCATGAAGACCTCCCTGTATGCTCCTTAACTGCGATCTCGGTGAGAGCTTTGGAAGCTGGAGGATGGGGCTTGACAAAGA
Organism: uncultured Gammaproteobacteria bacterium; assembly: GCA_902519405.1. Lineage (GTDB taxonomy): Bacteria > Pseudomonadota > Gammaproteobacteria > Pseudomonadales > Halieaceae > CABYJX01. Next base: position 5,338 of record CABYJX010000041.1, on the reverse strand, counting down.
AGTAATGCCTTTTATTGATCAAGCAAATATTGCTTGTGGCTTTCACGCCGGAGACCCGGTTACTATACAAAACACCCTCGGGTTAGCCGCTAAATATGAGGTATCCATAACTGCCCATCCCTCATATCCGGATCTGGTAGGTTTCGGACGTCGCTCTATGAAACTTGATCAAGTGGAGCTGTACTCTACGATTCAGTACCAAATAGCGGCGCTGGATGGCATGGCTTCTTGTCAAAATCTGTCGGTTACCAGTGTAAAGCCTCATGGAGCTCTGTATAACGACATGATGGCAGATGATAAAATCAGAAAAACTGTTATGGAAGCTGTGGCTCAGTATCATCGGCCTCTCAATCTCGTGTTGCTGAGCACAGCAGAGAATGAGGCTCACATAAGAGAGGCCGACAAACAACATCTGGAACTTATGTTTGAAGCTTTCGCTGATCGAGCGTATACAGATTCTGGTAAGCTCGTTTCGAGAAAAGAACCTAATGCCGTGCATTCCTACGTCAAAATGCTCGATCAAGTGAGACAGCTTTGCGAGAATGGTACTGTGACGACAGCTAATGATATCTCCTTACCTCTTAAATGTGACACTTTGTGTGTTCATGGAGACAATATGACCGCGGTAGAAGCTATTCGGGAAATCAGAAAAATCGTTTCTGGGAAATAAGATAAAGTGCGGATCGTCGATGCAGGTGAAAATTCACTAATTGTCTACTTAAGTGAATATGTCACGCCCGATGTATCCAATAAAATCCACTATCTGGCGCACGAGATCGAAAAAGTTTTAATAGCTGATTTGATAGATCTTATCCCATCATATGCTTCCTTGTTAGTAATATTTAATCCATTAACAACAGATCATTTTGCAATTCGCAATAAATTATTAGCGATTAGCTTGGAAGAGTGTCATGAATGGATAGGGTCGCAGGAGACTATTACCTTGCCGGTCTACTACAGTGAAGATTCAGGGGAAGACCTAACAGCCCTCGCTGAGAAAAAAGGGATGAATATAGATGATGTTATAGAATTACATACGAGCGTAAGTTATCGAGTGTACGCGATTGGCTTCGCACCCGGATTTGCCTACCTGGGAGAGGTCGATGAAAAAATTGCTATGCCACGGCTCAACACGCCTCGAATGAGCGTTCCACGCGGAGCAGTAGCTATAGCTGACAGGCAAACTGCGGTCTATCCAACATCCTCTCCGGGAGGTTGGAATCTCATCGGACGTTGTCCCACAAAAATGTATAATCCTTCTGAGCCGCCCTATATGCCAGTGAGTGTAGGGGATACAGTGCGCTTCGAAGCCATAGGCAGAGAGAAATTTTTCGCCTTAGGTGGTAAATTATAATGGCGATCGAGGTTATCGAACCAGGATTCCTAAGTATTTTGCAAGATAGGGGTCGATTTGGTCATCACCGATTAGGGCTGACTACTGGGGGACCTCTGGATCTAAATGCATATAGAATTTGTAACAAGCTTCTCAGTAATACTGAAGATGCCGCCGTTATCGAAGTTACTCTCGGTGGACTTATTATTACTGCTACCTCAGACCATTTAATTTGCGTCACTGGAGCGCCTGTCGAACTCAAAATTAATAATACACCAGTTAGTAATTGGTCATGCCATACCCTAATTGAAGGTGATTCTTTAAGTCTAAATGCTGGAGAGAAGGGTCTTCGCAGTTATCTCGGTGTCGCTAACGGCTTTGAAATCAACCTAGACTTTGGCAGTGTCTCTACTGTCACTAGAGAAAATATTGGGGGACTGAACGGTGATAAACTTTCAGCAGGTGATGTTTTACATTGTAAAAGTATTGACGATAGACCCAAGCTGAAACTCGAAGGCGAACAATTACCAGTCGTTGAGGATCAAGCTTCATTGAGAGTAATTCCGGGATATCAATATGAAAATTTTTCAAAGGTTGACATAAATCGTTTTTTCTCAACTCCTTACAAAGTTACAGACAGATCCGATCGGATGGGTTATCGACTACTAGGTCCGCCCGTAGCTATTCAAGACAAACAACTTCTTTCTGAAGGAATCTGTCTCGGGGCTATTCAAATTCCAGCAGACGGTCAGCCGATCATCCTACTTAACGATCGCCAAACCATTGGAGGTTATCCAAAAATTGGATCTGTCTTTTCGCTAGATTTAGGACTTCTCTCACAACTTAGGCCTGGAAATTCCGTCGAATTTAGTCAAATTTCGGTTGAGATGGCACATAATCTAATACATCTAAATGAATACTTTATAGGTTCACTAAAAACGACGGAAATTCTGTGACTGAAGAATTAGAACTTAGTCGACAAATCGAAGCCAAACTCGTAGCACTAAATCCTAGGCATATGAAGCTCATGAGTATGACTCTAGAGACTGGATATTGTCTTAGAGCAGCCAAGCTACTTAGAAAAGCAGAAGGGAATATTATTATCGGCACCGGGTTCCCCGTGGAGGGTACATTTGAAACTGACGGACCGGTGGGTGCCATGGCATTATATAGAGCCATGGAAAAAATGGGTTGTACTCCTTGGATTGCCAGTGAACCAATTCTGAAAGCGGCCTTGGAGGATGATTATCGTACCATTCCTTTAGCTGTCAATGAGCCTAATAAAGCTAGAGCGGCTGCTAACGCAACACTCGCTCAATTAAGGCCCAGTGTCATACTGTCGATCGAACGTCCCGGCAAAACCATCGATGGAAATTACTATAATATGCGCGGTAAGAAAATTAATACTGATGTGGCCGTATTTGATCCTTTTATCGAACTCAGTAGTTGTCCTACCATTGGTATTGGTGATGGAGGAAACGAGATAGGAATGGGTAATATTTACTCATCGCTACAAGGTCTTCAAATAAAAGCATCAATCACAAAATGTGATGAACTGGTTGTTTCCGATGTGAGTAATTGGGCAGCATATGGAATATTAGCTTTCTTGGATTTGTGGCTAGGGTTAGAGTTACATAAGGAAATATCGCACCATGAACAAATTAATTATTTAATTAATAAAGGCGCTTGCGACGGGGTGAGCGGGCTGCGTATGGCGACTGAAGACGGGTTTGATCCAGATATAGGCGCAAAACTAATTTCCGAAATGAATTTACTAGTTCAGCGACACAAAACGGGAAGTTAGTATAAACTTGTGCTATGAATATCGTTTATCTCGATGGTAAATTTTTACCAATTAATCAAGCAGCTATATCTCCTATGGATAGAGGGTTCCTTTTCGGGGATGGCATTTATGAAGTCATCCCATCCTACGAAGGACAACTTGTAGGATTTAATCTCCATCTCCAGCGTATGAGGGCGGGGCTTAGTGAGCTTAAGATAGATATTTCTATTACGACCGAAGAATGGCTTGAAATAATCACCGAGCTTATTGATCAAAATGGAAAAAAGAATTTGGGTATTTACATTCATGTTTCCAGAGGTGCGGATACAAAAAGATTTCATGCTTATCCGGAAGAAACAAATCCCACTATTTTCGCATATACTTTTGAGATACCCCCCGCACCAATAGCAGACAAAGCAGTAGCCCCAAGATTTAGCTGTGCCACAGCTGAAGACAAGCGATGGAAGCGATGTAATATTAAATCTACATCTCTACTCGGCAATGTAATGCATTTTCAGTGGGGATACGAAAGAAACGAGGACGAGGTGATTCTTTATAATGAGACTAAAGAAATAACTGAGGCGGCTGCGTGCAATGTCTTCATAGTTAAGGATAGCCTTATAAAAACTCCATTACTAGACCACCAAAAATTACCAGGGATCACTCGTGCATTAGTTCTGGATATTCTTCAGAAACACAGTAATCACAAGATCGAGGAATGCACCATAAAGTTAGATGAGATATATTCCGCTGACGAAATCTGGCTCACCAGCTCCACGAAGGAAATCGCTCCAGTTACTAAAGTTGATGGAAGAAAGATTGGCACTGGCGAAATTGGAAACGTATGGCTTAATGTTCAAACCCTTTTTTGTGATCACCGATTTGATTATTAATGTCTAGACCAACTGCAGCTAAAATAAAACTTTCTTCTCTTAGCCATAATGTTACATTCGTTAAATCCCTTGCCCCCACTGCTAAATTAATGGCGGTAATAAAAGCAGATGCATATGGTCACGGCGCACTGGCAGTAGGTCGTACCCTAGAAAAAATAGTCGATGCTTTTGCCGTGGCATCTCTTGATGAGGCCATGGAGCTAAGAGATAGCGAGATATCAATTCCAATACTCATATTGGAGGGTGTTTTTGCTCCTGAAGATTTAAAGACGTGCTCTTTGAATGCGATAACAACTGTAATCCATAACTTTACCCAGATCGACTGGCTTGAGCAAACTCAGTTCGAAAATGTGCTCAATTGCTGGTTAAAAGTTGACACTGGTATGAGTCGTTTAGGAATTGGAACAGAGAGTATCTCCTCATCTTTGGAGCGACTAAAAAATGTTCCTCATGTGACAGACGATATCGTGCTCTTTACTCATCTTGCCTGTGCTGACGATTTGAATAATAAATTCACTATCGACCAACTAGAGCTATTCGATAGTTGTACCAAGCACCTCACGCTGGCACGGAGTGCAGCAAATTCTGCCGGTATTTTAGGTTGGCCTTTATCTCATTTCGACTGGATTCGCCCAGGATATATGCTTTACGGGAACTCTCCTTTCCAGGAAGGCAGTGAAAATTATTCTAAACTTGAACCAGTAATGACGTTAGTTTCTGAGATCATCGCTATTAGAGATGTTTCTGAGGGCGGATGTGTTGGATATGGATGTAGCTGGACAGCAAAAAGAGATAGTAAGATCGCGACGGTATGCGTGGGATATGGTGACGGATATCCAAGACAAGCTCCTAATGGAACTCCAGTAGTAATCAATGGTCATCGAGCGCCTCTCGCGGGTCGAGTGTCTATGGATATGATCACTGTCGACGTTACCGACATTCCCGCTGGCATAGGGGACGAGGTTATCCTTTGGGGCGATGGGCTATCGCTTAATGAAATAGCAAATAGGAGCAGCACAATTGGATACGAACTAACAGCCAGACTTCCCAAACGGGTCCCAAGAATAATTTGTGATAAATAGTAATGGCTCGGCAACTAAAGGTAGATATTCTATATTACTAGATCAAAGGATAGGCAGATGGATAACCAAGTTACGTGGCAAGATTTCCAGAAAATAGACTTTGCACTCGGTACCATTTTATCTGCGGATGAACTCCCTACGGCGCGCAGGCCAGCATATGTTTTAATGATAGATTTCGGTGAAGAGATTGGACAAAAAAAATCGAGTGCTCAGATCACTGACCTTTATGCACCGAGTGACCTAGTAG
>CABYJX010000040.1 GCA_902519405.1 uncultured Gammaproteobacteria bacterium | reverse complement strand
AACACAGGCTGTATTGAAAATATTTAGACTCTTATTTTCCATAGCACCCATATTGAAATCATCAACCGCAACTATGTTAAAAATATCAAGATCATATTCTCTACCGAACCTCTCTTCGTCCCATCTCATGGCTTTTTTCAGAGAACTCATGGCATGAGAACATTTATCCAGATCTCTTGGTTCAACATATATCCTTAGATCTACTATTCGACCCTTGCATGTTTTAAACCGCTCTTTCACATAGGATAAATCGCCCGCTACGAGCGCGAACAAATAGGAGGGTTTCGGATGAGGATCGATCCAAGTGACTCTTTTACGACCTGAGATTGATTTCTCAGCATGTAGATCACCGTTACTTAGTAATACTGGATAGCGCTGCTCCTCAGCATCTATGATTACCACAAACTTCGCTAGAATATCTGGCCTATCTGGATAATAGGTTATTTTCCTAAATCCTTCCGCCTCACATTGGGTGCAAAACATCTTCCTTGATTTGTACAAACCCTCGAGCCGAGTATTTAACTGAGGCTTGATGGTTACCGAAATTGTTAGTTTGAAATCGTCTGGAACACCAAATATTTTCAGTCCTTTTTCCTGAACCTGATATTGCTCTCCTTTAAGTACATTGTCATCGATTGCGATATTTCCTAGTTCTAACTCCTCCCCATCAAGGAAAATATCTTGGCAATTTTCTACCGCAGGGTTTCTTCTAATGCTTAGGGTAGAGTGTACTCTCGTGTAATCCTCATTTAGACAAAATTCCAAATGAATATCATCAACAAGGAAAGGTGGTGGCAAATAATCTTCAAGAAAGATGGGTGAGGATTGAGCTTCGCGCATTATTCTACTCTCTAGTATTGCTATATTTTAGTGAAATAGTGAAAATTCTAACGGCCTTGGCTAGCTTTAGAAGTTTTTCATCCATTGATCAGTAATTCCGCAACTCTACCAGTTCTTAACCCAACACGCTAAAAGTGATTTCATAACCTCCAAATTTGCGAAGATTGATGACACCTGAATCTAAAATAAGGTACTGTCCCTTGATACCCAATAAACGACCATCGACGATTGGATCTTTTTCAAAATTATGAGAGCTCACTTTGATTGGAAATTCTAGAATAGGGTAGTTAATAAACGTATCTTTAGATGACTTAATTATCTGTATAGCATCTTCACCAGATTTTGCAGCTATCAATGCAATATCTGACTCACATTTATTCAGCAAAGTATCTTTCTCTAATTGTAAATCTCTGCGGGGCTGATTTCCTTTAAGCATCGCTCGCCAATTAGTTTTATCGGCTACATATCTAGAAAATATTTTTTCCACTGTGCCGGATTGATATCGAGTTTTAACAATAAATATTGGTTGCGCCTGCGTAGCCCCCTGATCAATCCAGCGAGTGGGAACTTGTGTAGAACGAGTGATTCCGACTTTAAGGCCAGATGTAATTGAGAGATAAACGATATGTTCTGTCATACAATTTATTTCTCCCCATTCTGGTTCTCGGCAAGTTCCTTGGTCATAGTGACATTTCTCTGGACTAATAATACAAAGATCACATCTGGCAAGCTTACGAAAACAAGGAAAGCAATAACCCTGATTAAAACTTTTGTTGGTCTTCCGTCCACAGTAAATACATTGGATGAGACCATGAAACTCAAGTTTTACATTTAATCCAATTATTGAATTAAGAGGCACCTCAATCTTATCGAGAGTTAAGTAGTAGTCTACGGGATCGGACAATACTGCTCGCATCTTTCTTAATGATCCGGAGTAACTTAGATTACTCATTTTACTTAGCTCTTACTGATTATATCAGTTAGTGAGCTTTGATCGTCTGGTGTCGCTTCTTTAAAAGGTATCGCTTTTTCCCCTTTATCTATATAGCCTATTCGCTGCTCTACTGGGAGATGAATCTCGCCCCAGTTAATAAGCGACCGCATGACTATTTCCTTCTGATGTGCCGTTAATAGCTCTCCATTAGGCCATTTCCCAATCTCCAAGGAATACTTAAGCTGCTCATAGATGGCAGGATTTAAATTTTCTAAAAACTTTAAATATTCCACTTCTAGCTCTCTCAGAAAGTAGTATTAACACATAAAACTACTTACTTACGCAGACTCCAAACACCAGTCACAACTCCTAAAAAAACTCCGGTTACAAGTCCCCCTACGTGGGCTGAATTTGCTATGGCACCAAAACCAACGGCCTCTACGAGACCTGCCATACATACAAATAGCCAGCCTAGCATAAACCATATCAATACCGGCGGCAGATGCAATGAAGATTCCGGATTTATTCTAGATTCGAGCCAACAAAAACCTAATAGTCCATATACCACTCCAGACATTCCTCCAAAGAGACTAGGTCCAGTCCACATGCTCTGCGCTAAATTAGAAATCCCTGCTATAGAGAAAAATTGCGCCAATAGGAATACAGATCCAAAAGATCTCTCAATCTTTTTCCCCAGTTCCCACAGCCAAAGACAGTTAAAAACAAGGTGAAGCCAACCAAAATGAAGGAAAGCTGGCGTGAATAGTCTCCAATATTGATGATCCATGGGGAAAAACTTTATTCTTCCTCCTTCAATGATAAATGGAGAAAATGTAAGCCACGAAACCAACTCATATGATGGTAGCCAATACGCACATATAAATCCCATGAAACTCAGGAGTATTAGCGTGAGAGAAATAGGATTTTGGTTCCTTAAATTAGACAACCTTGGTAAATTAAATTTATAACCTGTGCTAGAGTTCGCCGAAATTTCTAAGGTGCCACGCTCCCACGCCAGATAACACTCTTTAACGAACTGGGCATCTGCTTCCTTTGATACAGCTAAGATCTGACGCCCTCCATCTTCGAAAATACGATGAGGAACATTGTTTTTAAAAAGGTACGCTGATACGGGCATAAGATCGGTGGAGATATCTACTTTTAGCGCTTCGATGATACCTTTCATTAGCTTACCAACGCATTGCTCCAACGAAGTTTATCCCTGCAACTCGCATAAAAGTTGTGGCCATTAGGATGAAGCAAAGTTAACTCCTCCGGTTTCTTTCGCACATACACTGTATCCCCTGGCTTAGCCATCAATTTCACCTGCCCATCGCAGGTTACTGGTGACTCAATTTCGTTTCGTTCAATCAAATCAATCCGGATCTCACTATTCCCATCAATGACGATGGGTCGACTGCTTAACGCGTGCGGATACATTGGGACAAGTAGCATAGCATCTAGAGTAGGGTGCATTATTGGGCCCCCTCCAGAGAGAGAATAAGCTGTTGATCCAGTCGGGGATGATACAATCAGTCCATCTGATCTCTGCCGATATACAAAAATTCCGTCAATATACAATTCCAATTCAATCATTTGTGCTGACGTACCAGAATTAACTACCACATCGTTTAAGGCGTCGGCTGATGACACTACTTCTTCGTTATGGGATACGCTTGTGTTTAGCAAAAAGCGTTTCTCCCTGGTGAATTCGCCCTCTAATACAGCGCTCAGTTGGTTTGAAATATCGTCTGGATTAATATCTGCTAGAAATCCTAGTCGGCCGCGGTTTACACCAATAACTGGAGTATCAAAAAGCGCTAGAGTTCGTGCTGCCTGAAGAAGACTTCCATCACCCCCAACTACCACAACAAGATCGGCCTTCGCACCAATCTCTTCAATGGAAAAAAACTCCGATATGCCCTCGACTGATTTTTCCAGAGTGTCGACCACCATCACCCCTAATGACCGTTCCGTAAGATAAGAAACCACATCAGACAGAACAAGAGAAATCTTCTCAGGATCACTGCGACCAACCACTCCAACATTTTTAAAGACAGTAGTCATTAGATTCGTCACTCCAAGGACTTAACTTGTGAGACAGTATAACCTGCAATAGACTGAGAGCTGCAGCAAGAAATTGAGAGATATCCAGACCTATTTGATTGCTTTCTACGTTCAAATGAGAATAATACTCATTCTTAAATAAAACCTTACTAAGGGACATGAAATGTTAGCCTCATCAGACAAAAGACTAAAGTACATAATAGTAGCGATAAGCTGTCTATGCCTTTCAGGCATGTCTTACGGCCAATCTATTAATGTTTACTCCGCTAGACAAGAGGGCTTAATCAAACCTCTATTAGATCAGTTTACAGATTCTTACGGAATCGAGGTAAAATTAATTACTGGTAAAGGCGATGCTCTGCTGACCAGATTAGAACTTGAGGGTAATAATTCCCCCGCAGATGTTCTAATCACAATAGATGCAGGAAGACTCTATAGGGCACAAGAGGCTGGGGTTTTGCAAGCCGTAAGTTCAGAAGAACTATCAAATAATGTACCTAAACACCTTCGTAGCAAAGATAACTTATGGTACGGACTAAGTATGCGAGCTCGAACAATTGTTTATTCCAGAGACAGGGTTTCTCCAGAAGAGTTATCTACGTACGAAGAATTGGCAAATTCAAAGTGGCGTAAAAAACTATGCATCCGTTCCTCAAGTAATATTTATAATCAGTCACTGGTAGCGAGCTTCGTCGCTAATAATGGTGTTTCAACAACGGAAAAATGGCTTCAGGGCATCAAATCGAATTTTGCACGAAAGCCACAGGGCGGCGATCGAGATCAGGTCCTAGCAGTAGCGGCAGGTGTTTGTGATCTCGCTGTCGTTAATACTTACTATTTGGGTGGAATGCTTAAATCAAGTAACGACAGTCAAAAGGACGCTGCCAACAAAGTAAACGTATTTTGGCCAAATCAAAATGGACGAGGCGCTCACGTCAATATTTCAGGTGCAGGAATAACTCAGTCCTCGCAATCCCCAGAAAATGCAAAGAAATTGCTAGAATTTCTCTCTAGTTCCAATAGCCAGAGATGGTATGCAGAGGTCAATAACGAATATCCCGTCGATCCAAAGGTTGAAGTAAGTCCAATACTTAAAAGCTGGGGGTCATTTAAGGCAGACTCACTTCCTGTAGAAGTTCTTGGTCAGTTAAATAATCAGGCAGTCAAATCAATGGATAAGGCTGGATGGCCATAGCGATTCATACTACTTATTTTTGTGAAGAAACTTAACCGATATTATTGGCTGATCACACAGGTATTGATTGGCATATCCCTTGCGCTACCAAGTTTAGTCATCTTGTCTCATTTGTTCGCGCCCTATTCTGAGACATGGATTCATCTTCGCAATACTGTGCTGCCTGACTATATTACTAACTCGATAATACTTTTAGTAGGAGTTGGTCTAGGAACTACTTTTCTAGGTGTGGGAGCTGCCTGGCTTATCGCTATGTGCGAATTCCCTGGGAGAAACTTTTTGAACTGGGGACTTCTTCTGCCTTTAGCAATGCCGTCCTACATAATCGCCTATGCATACACAGACTTACTTGATGTCCTCGGTCCGATTCAAACCGCTCTTAGATACGTTTTCGACTGGGAGGTCGGTAATTATCACTTCCCACCCATTCGTTCTATCGGTGGAGCTATCTTTGTAATGTCATTTGTACTCTATCCTTACATCTATCTTTTAGCTAGGATCGCCTTTCATAACCAATCTATAGATTTAATAGAGACAGGTAGAAGTCTGGGGCTTAACTCTTGGCAATGCTTCTGGAGAATCGCGCTACCAATTGCTAGGCCTGCGATAGTAGCGGGATTAAGTCTTGCTCTAATGGAAGCCTTGGCTGATTTTGGAACTGTAGAATATTTCGGCGTACATGTTTTTACCACGGGGATCTTTCGAACTTGGTATGGTTTAGGTGATTTACAGACAGCTGCCCAACTTTCAGCTATGCTTTTAATAGTTGTACTCGCTCTAATGACATTAGAAAGAATCTCTAGACAAAAACTACGGTTTTACGATCAGTCTCTAAATTTAAGAGTAAGAAGACATCGTATATCAAAATATGTTGGCTATTTTTGTTCCTTTCTTGTATTCATCCCTGTTTGTATTGGTTTTTTCTTTCCGGCAGCTCGACTATTAGTGCTCGCAATTGAGAGTGGATTTTCATCAATTAACTTAGAATTTATTGCGCTTATCTGGAATACTTTTTCGGTCGCCTTGCTTGCCTCTCTCTTATGTATTTCGTTAGCAATTATACTTGTCTACGGTAAAAGATTAGTGTCAGGAAAAATTAGTGCTACTTCCCTTCGCCTAGCGACCAGTGGATATGCAATACCGGGAACGGTAATTGCGATCGGTATTTTAATGGTATTACTAACCATCGATCGTGCGCTAAATATTTTTCTCACTGGGAGTATTCTAGCTCTTTTATTTGCCTATACCGCGCGTTTTATTGCACTTTCTGCTCAGTCTATTGAATCTGGTTTGGAACAAATTTCTCCTAGCATTGACGAATCCTCTCAGATGTTAGGAGTGACGTCTTTTAAAACGATTAGATCGATCCATTTCCCTCTGCTTAGAGGAAGCATTATGACTGCATCTCTCTTAGTATTTGTCGACGTTTTGAAGGAGCTCCCCGCTACGCTTATTTTACGTCCATTCGATTTTAATACCCTGGCCGTAAAAACTTATGAACTAGCTGGAGATGAAAGACTATCAGATGCATCTCTACCCGCTTTAACAATAGTTTTGGCTGGTATTATTCCAGTCATCCTATTGACAAGAAATATTTCTAGGGCGGGCGAAGATTAATGAAATCGCACCTTGAGCTAAATACAGTTAGCTGCGCCTACGGCGAAAATTTGATACTCAAGAATATTGATTTATCGCTAGACAAAGGTGAAATTGGTTGTTTGCTAGGAGAATCCGGAAGTGGCAAAACAACCTTACTTAGAGCTGTAGCAGGTTTCGAAGATATTAGCGCCGGCTTTATTGCTTTAAATGGTGATCAGCTTAGCAATAAAAATAAAACCTTGGCCCCAGAAAAGCGGCGGATGGGAATGATTTTTCAAGATTTCGCCCTTTTCCCTCACCTAAATGTCATGCAGAATATTGAATTTGGAATTCAGGTTAAAGAGCGCGATGCGCGCGAATTACTCTCCCGTAAAATGATTAGTCTAGTCGGACTACCTGGATTAGAAAAAGCAATGCCACATCAATTATCTGGTGGACAACAACAACGAGTAGCCATCGCCAGAGCATTGGTTGTTGAACCAGATCTGCTTTTACTGGATGAACCATTTTCAAATGTAGATACTCGATTAAAAAATCAACTAGTTCGAGAGATAAGGTCTCTTCTACTTGAAAACAATATCACCGCTATTTTGGTAACCCACGATCAACATGAAGCTTTTTCATTTGCTGATAAACTTTTCTTAATCCATCAGGGCTGTTGTGTAGAATCTGGTTCACCCTCAGATCTGTATAAAAAACCAAAAACTCGTTTCGCAGCTCAGCTTTTAGGAGAGGGTAGAATAGTTGATCTGACGCAAGACATAACCGGGATCCCAGTTATGAATAGGAAAGATTCATATACAGGCGAGAAGAAGCTTTTGCTGATAAGACCAGAGCATGTGACCTTTTCGAGAGGTAGCGGGTTAAAATTTCCAGTAATATCGAGACAATTTAAAGGAGACCATACCCTGGTGGAAATCCAACTCAGAGACGGTCAATCTGTGCTTTGTAGGGTAAATACAAATGAAGATGTTGAAGTGGGAAAATCTATCGAAGTTTCCTTCAATCTTCAACACTCAGCACGAATCAACGCTTGAATGCCAAATCAAATATAGTCAATTTCTTCACTTAAAGAAGCGGACCTTAATTTAAGGATTTGCCGCCTCTTCAAGAGACGGTTAAACTGTGTCCTGAACAACGTTAAATGAGAGATATCTCATGCAGGCAGCAACAGAAGATTATATTAATCAGCGGGATAATAGAAATCTGCAGCATATACCGGGCGACTATGGAACTCCGCTTCTGGGTCAGACGTTTCCTTTCGTCACCGAACCGTTCAAAACGCTGGATACAAATTACAAAAAGTACGGTTCAATATTTAAGGTAAATATGACATTCCAGAAGATGGTGGTGGCGCTCGGACCCGAATATATTCAACAATTGATGTTAGATACTAAGCAGGTATTCTCAGCACGTATGGGATATGACGCTCCTCTTGGTGATTTTTTTGCGGGTGGACTGCTTATGCGTGACTTTGCTGATCATAAGGTTCATCGGCGCATTATGCAGACAGCCTTTAAGATTGATGCGATGCGTTCCTACGTAGAACTTATGCATCCAATCATAGCGGATGGCGTCAGTTCGTGGAAGAAACAAACCGACACCCTCAAACTGTATCCAAAAATGAAAACATTACTCCTTGATGTCGGTGCGAAGGTTTTCCTAGGACTAGATCTGAAAGGAGAGGAAACTAAGCGTCTTAACAAAGCCTTCATTGATATGAATGCTGGAACAGTTGCTTTAATAAGAAAAGACTGGCCTGGAATGAAATACCGTAGAGCAATGAATGGACGACGTACGCTAGAAAAATATTTTACGGATATCGTGCCAAAGCGAAGAGGTAAATCTGGTGTTGACATGGCCACATATTTTTCAAATGAAACAGATACAGATGGGAATTATTTCTCCGAAAAAGTGGTCGGTGAACATCTGATTTTTCTTCTATTGGCAGCCCATGACACTACGGCAAGTGCCCTAACTATGGCCGCCTACTATCTGGCGAAAGATCAGATCTGGCAGCAAAAACTGCGCGAAGAGCTCCTCAATTTAAAAAATTCGGGTCTCGAGTATGACGATTTAGGAGTGAATGTCCCTCACCTGGATCACTGTTTTAAGGAAACACTCAGATTAAATCCACCGGTTCCTATGATAATGCGACGTACGATAAAGCCAGTCGAATTAGGATCATATGAAATTGCTCCACACACTATGATTCAAGTCTCCCCTCTTTACACTCACCAGATGGAAAAATGGTGGAAAGATCCACATCGCTTTAATCCAGATCGATTTGGTGAAGAAGAAAATAAACAGCATCCATTTCTATGGGCACCGTTTGGTGGAGGCGCGCACAAATGTATCGGTCTGCACTTTGCCGACATGTTATTTAAATGTACTTTGGCTGAAATGATCAAGAAATACAATTTTAAGTTTGTAACGCAAAATCAATATCCAAGTCGAATGCAACATTTTCCATTTGCAAAGCCGGCGGATGATTTGCCACTTGAACTTACTCCGCTATGAAAACATTTTTTATTATCGGAATCTATAAAGCTGGGTTCGGTGGTTTTTATTAACGCCCAGAAGAAATATAATACCATAACTTTTTATATTTAATTCAATAGGTTAGTGATGAATCAATGGAGATTTTCTGTCGCCCCTATGATGGGAAGATCCGACCGTCACTGTCGCTATTTCTGGCGGCTATTGAGCTCTGAAGCACGTCTGTATACCGAAATGATAACTACTAGCGCGCTGATCTTTGGAGATAGCGCACGACTCTTGAGACTTAACTCTTCCGACAAACCAATTGCATTACAACTTGGCGGTTCTGATCCAAAAGAGCTAGCAGCATGCGCTAAATTAGCCGAGAAATACGGTTATAACGAGGTGAATTTAAATTGTGGCTGTCCATCTAACAGAGTTCAATCAGGCAAATTTGGCGCTAGCCTCATGCTGAGACCAAATGCTGTGGCTAACTGCATCGATGCCATGCGGACTGCCTGTTCCCTACCTGTAACGATCAAACACAGATTAGGGGTGGACGAAATGGATAGCTATGATGAACTAGCAAGCTTTGTTGGACAAGTCTCCAATGCTGGTTGTGAAGTGTTCATCATTCATGCTAGAAAAGCATGGCTCAACGGACTATCTCCAAAAGAGAATAGGGAAATCCCACCGTTGAATTATCCTTGGATATACCGACTTAAAAAAGAATTTCCTTCATTGACGATAGTAATTAATGGAGGAATAACACTAATGTCACAGGTCACCACACACCTTAATCATTTAGATGGAGTAATGATGGGGCGAAAGATATATGAGAACCCCTGGTTTCTATCTGAAGTAGATCAGATACTATTTAAGAATCCAGCTATCGCAAAAACAAGAATGGAAGTACTACAGCAGATGCTGCCGTATATTGAGAAGGAAATAGCTAATGGTGAAAAGCTAAGCCATATCACTCGCCATCTGGTTGGTTTATACAAAGGCAAACCAGGCGGACGTAAATTTCGTAGATACATCGCAGATTTTGCACATAAGGAAAGTGCAGACCATAACACTTTAGTTGACGCCTCCAAGAAAGTTCATGAAAGTCTGGCGACGAATATATAAAACATAAGGAGTTCTAATATATGCTCAAGAAGCTACAGGACTTAATGTCATCATCGAACACGCATGAAAACGATATGGAGAAAGATGTGCGCCTAGCAGCCGCTGCTCTTTTAATTGAAGTGGCCAGAGCAGATTTTGAGAGAACTAGCGAAGAAGACAAAGCTTTAGCGACGCATGTAGAGAAGTTTTTACATTTAAGTAGTGGAGAGGTTATGGCCCTAATTTCGAATGCGACAGATAAAGTTGATAGCGCCACTTCCCTGTACGAATTTACCAGCCTCATCAACGCACATTACACTAGTAATCAAAAATTTTCTCTCCTGAGTTCTATGTGGCATATCGCTCATGCAGATGGAAATGTTGACCGCTACGAGGAACACATAATAAGGCGAGTGGCTGAGCTCACACATCTCAGTCATTCCGACTATATAAAGGCTAAATTATCAGTTCAAAAATAACGCCAACGACTCTTAACTAGCTTGTTCCAAAGATGTGACGAGGCTTCTGAATTTGACCTCATTTTCCTCAGAAATATTCATCAAGACTTTGTGCGCTTCTATAACTTTGGCCCGCAAGTTTTTTTCGTCTCTGCTGACCATGGGTATATCTTGAGGCACCTCTGAAGTGACGCAAGACTCTTCACGAAGATCAAATAGTTTATGGAACTCCATACTGCGAAGGAGTCGCGTGATACTTGGCTGACTAGAAAATATTGCTGGTGAAAAATTAAATTTCTTACGAACCTTTAAAGCAAGTTTTGCTAAAAGCCCTAATGTAGTACTGTCAAGCCCCTCAGTGTCACATAAGTCGACCCACACGCTAGTAAAATCGGGGTCCTCGCAAATGGTACTGAAATAGTCATCTACACTCGCACTGAGAGTTAGTCGAACATCTCCCTGAAACCGAATTACATATGCCCCATTATGGCTAGCCACTTGGATCTTAGCTTTGATCATCTCATTGATCTTTACTTATGAATAATCCCGCAATGTCGTCAGGTGCGGGTTCTGCATCCAGGATCCCTAAAGATTTAATAATATCATCAGAGGGAAGAGGTGATTTTCCAAATTTCTCCAAAAAATGAGCTTCTTTGGATAAAAGATTCGAAGCTGGGAGGATCTCTAAAATGCCATCTGAAAATATAGAGAGCATAAAAGCATCGGGTAAGGAAATTTGTTGCTCCTTGAACTCTGGATCAGACATTAAACCTACTGGAGGACCCTCTCCAGATAAGAATCGAGCATTTTCTCCGGAGGGAATTAAGACTGGAAGAGGCAAATGCCCTGCTACACTGTAGGACAAAGAATTCTTTATAGTATCTATGACACCTACCACCATCGTAGCAAATTTATCAACGCCCAGATCTAAAAGTTCCTTGTTTGCCCTTTTTAACATCTCTCCTGGCGAACGAATTGTCTCGTCGTTACGGCGAAAAAAATCCGAGCGCTTACGAGCAAATAAATTCTTCATTAATACAGTAGCGAACGCAGAGGAACTACCATGTCCTGATACATCCGCCAAAAAGAAAGCAATGTATCGATCTCCGACAGTAAAATAGTCTGTAAAGTCACCACTCAAATAAAGTGATGGAACTACTATATGCTCAAACGAATACTTATTGAAGCACATTGGCGAATCAGGGAGCATGGCCAGTTGAGCTTGCCGACCGGCTTGCTGATCTTGCTCCAAGACCTTTATGGTGTTTTCAAGCTTGATTCTGGAATCTTTGAGCTCTCGTCTGAGTCTCCGCTGACGAACACACCGGCTGATGGATTCTAATAGAGCTGAGCTATCTAGTGGTCGAACAAAGAAATCACTGGCACCCAGTCTGAGTGCCGTCATCATCTGCTGAGATTCAAATGCATCACTGAGCATAATAGCCGGCACCTGAATGTCCATCTTTTTTAGGACTTGGCTGGCTTCTGTCCAAGAAAAACCCTTGAGATCCATTTCGCAAAGAACCACGTCTAGCTGACTATCACTATTAAGCGAAAAATTACCATTAACAGCATCTGTAACTATTTGAGCATCGAAACCCGCTTTTTGCACAGAGTCTGCTAGTGCCTGAGCACGCCCAGGATCATCATCTATGACAAGAACATTTCCTTCGCACATGGCAGTACAAATGTCTTACACTCACTTGTCGTGACACTACCCGTATAGATCGTAACCGGCAATAGGCGGATCTGTAGTTTGACAACTTTTCACGAAGATGTAGCTTGGGGAAGCTGCTCAATTACGATCCTAGAAGTCTTCATCGGTTTCATATTCGAAATCATCTATAACTTCATCACCACTCTCTAGTGCTTTACGTCTTTGTAAATAGGCATCGCGCACAAAAATATACCTATCTCCGGTAATAAGATCATCGGCTTTAAGTAACTCCGCCCTGCTGTCAACTATCTTTAGGCCCAACATACTATTACGCAGTTGGACGTTATCAATTTGTTTCTCGACCGAAGAGAGAGAATCAAAGATCGTTCCTGCTCCCGAACGAACCGTTCTTGGTCCAAATAGAGGAATTACCAGATAGGGCCCACTCGAAACACCCCAAAAGGATAATGTATGACCAAAATCGCTGCGTCCTCCCTCTAACCCCATTACAGAAGCCACATCAAATAGGCCCAGAAGGCCCAAGGTCGAGTTAATTAAAAATCTTCCACTACTTGAACCAGCTTTATCAAAATTACCTTGAAGCACACTATTCAAGCTAGTTGTGAAATCTGCCGTATTCGAAAAAATATTTCCAATCCCTCTTTGAACAAAACTAGGGGTCACAGTTTCGTATCCTACTGCGATAGGCCTAAGCAATAAGCGATCTATGCCATCGTTAAATGCGAAAATCGGTCTGTTAATAGCCTCCAAAGGATCTAAATTTGAATTGACGACTATGTCTTTTTCGGCAATGGCCGAAAAAGAGGTAAAAAGAACTAAAAGCGATATTGAAATAGGAAATTTCATATAAGACAAACTCTAAAGATTTACATGTATATAGAGTATTTTAGGTCGTTCCAACTGTTGCTAGCAAGTAAAACGAGTAAGTTTAGCTACACCCGGTTATCCGTTAACCACTTTACTACCGATTGCCATAGGAGCTTCAACCGCTTTTCAGAAACTCCTTTGCGAGTCCCCAAATTTTGCGCAAACAAAGAAACTCTGAATTCCTCCAGCATCCACCTGTAATCCTTGATCGGGGAGTCAATAAGTAACAACTCTGGATTTTCACCTAAAATCAGATCTAATGGCTTGGTAAGTCTCGATAATGAAGCGATGCTTTTTCTCTCCTTAAGCGAGTTACCAGGAAGACGGTCGACTCTCACTAATATTGCTTGCCCATATCTAGGATACTCCTTTAGCCACTCGTAGGACGCGCCTAACAAAATTCCCTCACTAAAAAGCCCACTAATTTGCTTCGAAAGGTCTAGCCGGCTATCCTTGTAGACATCGTCAGTCAATAATGCCAGCTTTCCTATAGCTTCCGCAATTGGTCGCAGTGACTCTATCAAAATCTTTTCTAAACGAAAACCGACTTTTAGCATTTCTCGTCGACAATTAGAGAGTACAACCTCAAATTCCTCTTTATTTCTAGGGAACTCATCCTTCACCGATAATGACTCCAATACAGCACTATCAATCAGATCGTGAAGCACTTTTCCTCTAGAAAGCCCAACAGCCGCAAGTAAAAGATTTGTTTGGCTATCTCTCAATATTTCCTTCCGCAATACCCGTACATCTTTTGAATTCTTTATCTGGGCCATCCTAACAACACCTTTCACGTGAGCCGACCGCGCTTCTATAGGATAATCAAAGAGTCTAAGGGCTACACTATCAGAACAGTCTACTAAGGCCGGATAAGATATAATTTCCATGCCAGCTTGGCGAAATCTCCATAGGCTAGGTATCGTCTCCATTTCCCAATTTTTCAAGCCTTCTCGAACGAGCTCAGAATCATCCGATGATAATATTTTCGCAACCGCGGACCCTTTGAATTCAGCGAGCAAGGACATAAGATCCCTACTTTGATTTAAAAGTTTACCAGCATGATCAACAACACGGATATTCATATAAAAGAAATCTTGAAGGTTCACATCATAAAAATCTTTCTCTGTAAGTGAAACTCCTCTTATTTGCGACAAATATTTTGCCAAAGAATAATTGAGGCTAATATCTGCTGGTACAAGTTCCTCTAGCACCTTGTCAACAAAGTCAGGAACTGGAACTAAATTCTTTCTCAGACCTTTTGGTAAACCTTTCACTAGATGAATACATTTTTCACGCAACATACCCGGAACCAACCAATCACAAAGATACCTTGGTAGTCGATTTAGCATCCCAATTGGAACAGTTACGGTTACTCCATCTGCTATACCACCGGGTGAGAATTCATAACTAAGCGGGAGACTTACTCCATCCCACGTGATTATGTTCGGATATTGGTCGATATTTAATTCGGAGGGATTCGACATAAGAGAATCCTTTGTCAACTTTAGCATCTCATCGAACTGA
>CABYJX010000039.1 GCA_902519405.1 uncultured Gammaproteobacteria bacterium | reverse complement strand
TCTTAATTGTGAGCTCTGGTGTTAAACCGGTCCAAGCCCCATTTATGCTTTGTGCACTTATAGTGAAGGGAGCTTGAGAATTGATAGTTTCTAAGAATATCTCACTATATTTATCAATGTTAGAGGCTAAATACCGACCAAAAGAGATGTATAAGGCAAACGCTACTAGCGAGCAAAGAGTCACGAGCCAAAGTTTTTTCGCAATCCATTGGTAGATATTGTTACTCAACAAGTCTCCTCAAACAAACTGAATGCAAAACCGGAAGATTACACCGAGAAATTAATCATCTGAAACCAAGATTTGCCGTAACCGACTACAAGCGAACAAAAATCTGGTATCTATAACTAACAACGTGAGCATGACAAATAAGAGCGCCTTTTAACTATGAGTTCAATTAGTCCCATTTGTATGCAAAATTGATTCAACACTATAACCACCATCAAGCTCGATAACAAATTTTATAAAATCTAGTTGTTTCAACCAAATACATTCTTTATGAATAATAAAGTCATGGGGCACTTAAACAGTTTGCTCTTTGAATTGAAAAAAAGACAAGGAATATATTACACCGCCACAGCCATTCTTGTACTCATTCTGGATATCGACTAGCACTATTATTGATATTCAGGCGATTTTTATTCTTCAATTAGACCAGATAAAACGATCTACTTTATGTTGTATCTTCTCCTAACGGAACGAAGAAAGAGTAATACCACAGGCCACACTATCGCACTGGATAATGCACCGTTAAGAAAGGTAATATCTTGTTTCATAGAATTGAGGAGCGTACCGAGCCAAAAATAAGTGATAAGATAAATGCCAGTGATCCCAAATATCAAAATACATTGTTGGAATATAGTAAATACTCTAAATCTTTGATAACCAGCGGCACAAATAAAGTGCACGAATAATAGAGCAATAGCATGTCTTCCAAAAGTACTTCCTTCCACAACATCGAGTAACAAGCCCAACCCCACGGTAGTTAGGACACCAATCCTATGTGGTATAGAAAGATTCCAATAGATAAAAGTCAAAACAAACCATTGAGGCTTAAAACTAACAAATGATTGCGGCAAAGGAATAAGATGGAGGTAAAGAGCTAAAAAAAAACTTCCGGATAAAAGGACCAGCTGCAGCATCTAAATTTTCACTAATCTTTATCTAAATCAAGATTTCGATTAGATACTAACAGCAAATGATTTATCTGATCAAAAGATGCTGTGGGCCTTGCAGTAACTTCAGCAAATTCTTTACCCTCATTACGATCAACCATGGTGACCACCGCCACAGGATAACCAGATGGGAACCTTTCTCCGAGACCAGATGACACTAATTCATCTCCAACTCGAATATCAGTTGAAGCTGCCACATGCTTGATATTAAGCTTATCCGTAAAACCCATGCCACTTGCTATAGCCCTAACACCATTGCGATTAACTAATACGGGAACAGCATGGGAAGAATCGATAAGCAAAAGCACACGAGATGTTGCTCGATAAACCTCGGTAACTTGACCCATCAAACCCTCTGCATCGATAACCGCTTGGCCAACATAGACTTTTGAATGATGACCTTTATCGATAACTATACTTTTATTGAGGGAGTTGGATGAGAAGGATAAGACCTCAGTTATTTGAACTTCGCCGCGAAAAAGTGCAGTCGAATGCAGCAAAGCTCTTAATCTACCGTTCTCAGCTTGAATTGCTGACATCTGCTGCGAGAGACCACGCAGAATAATATTCTCATTTCTTAATCGGCTATTTTCATCCGCAATGGTATATTGTGATAAAATTGCCTCACTTATCGAGTTAAATATATTACGCGAGAGCCCTGAAACACGATATATAGGTTCCAGCGAAGATCCCATCGCATACCGAGCTGTATTCCACCATCCAAATAGGTGATCAGTAGCGAATAGCGTAAAACAAAGAATTATCGCGAATAGTATTCTAACACTAAACCTTCGCTCTGTTATAAAAAGCCGTTTAATATTAAATCCTAAAAAGTCAATGTATCAACTAATTTACTCCGTAGACAATAAATCTAATGGGTGACGATCCATCATTTCCATTGCCACACCACCTCCTCTTGCAACACAAGTCAAAGGGTCTTCAGCAACAATGACTGGAAGCCCTGTCTCTTCAGAAATCAGTCGATCTAAATCAGTCAACAAAGCACCACCACCAGTGAGAACAATTCCACTTTGAGCTATATCAGCCGCTAATTCTGGCGGGGACTGCTCCAATGCTGACTTAACCGACTGCACGATAGACGCCAACGGATCCTGAAGAGCCTCCAGTAGCTGATCGCTATTAAGCGTAAAACTTCTTGGTACTCCTTCTGCAAGATTTCGACCTCTTACATCTATTTCTCTTAAGTCGCCACCGCTGAATGCACATCCAACCTCTTGCTTGACTCTCTCTGCAGTTGCATCTCCAATCAAACTTCCGTATCTACGTCTTACGTAAGAAACGATTGCCTCATCAAATCGATCGCCACCAACTCGAATTGAATCTCTATACACTACTCCATTCAGTGAAATGATAGCGACTTCGGTTGTCCCACCTCCCACGTCAACGACCATGCATCCAGCCGCCTCTTCCACTTCTAACCCTGCGCCGATAGCCGCCGCCATAGGCTCTTCAATTAAACGAACTTCTCTAGCCCCCGCACTTAGAGCTGATTCTCGAATTGCTCTTCGCTCAACCTGCGTCGACATGCACGGCACACATATAAGCACCCTTGGGCTGGGTCGTATAAAACGAGATTCATGAACTTTACCAATGAAGTGTTGCAACATTTTCTCAGTAACTTGGAAATCTGCTATTACTCCATCCTTCAGAGGCCTTATAGCCATGATATTACCCGGGGTACGTCCGAGCATTCTTTTCGCCTCATGACCAACAGCCTCGATAGATTTTTGTCCATTGTGCATTCTTATTGCCACTACCGAGGGCTCGTCCAACACGATCCCTTGCTCACGCGCGTAAATAAGAGTATTCGCTGTGCCAAGATCAATAGAAAGATCATTAGTAAAGAATCCGAAAAAATTTTTAAACATGTAGGTAAATACCTTGAATTTTTAGTAGTCTATTATTGTGTTAACCAAAAAAATTGAAAAAAACAATTAACTTCCTGCTAAACTTTCTGTTTTTTCTATGTTTTTTCTGTCAGACCGCCACACTCTAACAACGACAGGGATTTTGGGCAAGGATCAAATATGCTATGCTTTAGCTAGTGATTACGATTGAGCACTGCTACTTTAAAGGCTAACTCCGATGTCTATTACACCAAAACAAATACTTGAAGTCTCCGATCTCGCTAGAATTAAAATTGAGAGAGAGGAAGTAGATCTCCTTACTGACAAGATCAGGGAAATAATCTCCTTCGTCGATAAACTCAAAGGTACAGATACCAATGAAATTGAACCACTGTTTAATCCATTAGATGCTGTGCAAACACTTCGCGCAGATGAAATCACGGAAATTGACGAGAGCACGAAATTTCTATCGATTGCACCCTCCGTAGAAAATAACCTATTCCTCGTCCCTAAAGTCATCGACTAGCTTAATTCCCGAAAATAATGATGGAAATTCATTCGCAATCTATTGCGCAGTTACGTGACGGGTTGCGACGTAAAGAATTTTCTTCAGAAGAAGTAACTAGAGCTTTTCTTAAACGTATTAAATCTCTAGATCACTTATATAATGCTTTCATTACGATTGACGAGAAAGAGGCTTTAGCAGCAGCTGCAATTGCTGACCAAAAAATTGCTAGCGGTAGAAATGAAGTATTAACTGGTATCCCGATTGCCCATAAAGATATTTTTTGTACCCAAGGAATGAAAACCAGTTGCGGCTCTAAAATGCTTGCAAATTTTGTCCCACCCTATAACGCAACGGTTATCAGTAAATTTAATGATTCTGGAGCGATTATTTTGGGAAAAACCAATATGGACGAATTTGCCATGGGGGGGTCGACCGAAACAAGTTTTTATGGGGCTTGTTTTAATCCATGGAATACTAAAAAAGTCCCCGGCGGTTCCTCAGGAGGATCTGCGGCTGCTATAGCGGCATTACTCGCCCCCGGAGCTACGGGAACAGATACTGGAGGTTCTATTCGTCAACCTTCGTCTTTCTGCGGTATCACTGGACTTAAACCTACATATGGCAGAATCTCTCGCTTTGGAATGATTGCATTTGCATCAAGCCTAGATCAAGGCGGGCCAATGGCAAAAACTGCTGAAGATTGTGCGCTATTAATGAATGTAATGTCGGGAATTGACCCGAAAGACTCTACCTCAGCAAATAAGGAAAAGGAAGATTTCAGTGCCAATCTATCTCAGAAACTTGATGGCTTAAAGATCGGTGTGACTCTCAAGGATTGCTCAGCAAATCTAGACCGCGACTATCAGATTTGTCTAGAGCGAGCTTTAACTCAGTTAGAGAAACTTGGTGCTGAATTAATTGAAATCTCTTTACCAAAGAACTCCCTGGCGGTACCTACCTATTATGTAATCGCCCCTGCAGAAGCATCCTCAAACTTATCCCGTTTCGACGGAGTACGATATGGTTATAGATGTGATAATCCAGAAAATCTTCTGGATCTTTATACCCGAAGCCGCAGTGAAGGATTCGGTGACGAAGTTAAGCGCCGAATACTTATTGGAACTTACGTGTTGTCGGCAGGATATTACGATCAATATTACACAAAAGCTCAAAGGATAAGACGTCTTATCCGTAATGAATACCTGTCTTGCTTAAGGGATGTGGACATGATCATGGGACCAACAACCGCTGGACCAGCTTTTGATATTGGCTCAAAAAGTAATGACTCCATAAGCATGTACTTAGAGGATACTTACACCGTTGGTGCGAATCTAGCAGGACTCCCTGCAATCAGCATTCCTATTGGCGTGATTAATGAATGCCCTGTCGGAATGCAGCTGATAGGTAGGGATTTCGACGAGTCTACATTACTTAATGTGGCTCACCAATTCCAAGTTGCTACTGACTGGCATCTCCAATCCTCTGTGGAACGAGATTATGCTTGATCCTAATTGGGAAACCGTAATAGGGCTGGAAGTTCATCTTCAGCTCGCCACAAGTTCTAAGATTTTTTCAGGTAGTAGCACTTCTTTTGGCGGCACACCGAATAGTCAAACTTGTTCTGTAGATCTTGCTATGCCAGGGGCTCTTCCTGTATTTAACGAATTAGCACTTAGATATGCCGTCATGTTTGGTTTAGGAATCGGTGCGCAGATAAACAAAACCTCTATATTTGATCGAAAAAATTATTTTTATCCTGATTTACCCAAAGGGTATCAAATTAGTCAGTTTCATCATCCAGTTGTTGGCCGAGGAACCTTTGAGCTTTTCTTTGACGACCAGGACATATATAAAATAGGGATTACGAGAGCTCATCTTGAAGAAGATGCGGGCAAATCAGTACATGGCCACTTTGATGGAAAAAGTGGAATTGATTTAAATAGGGCAGGCACACCTCTACTTGAAATTGTCACTGATCCAGATTTTAGATCCTCTGAGCAGGTCATCTATTATTTAAAAGCACTTCATCTTTTAGTTACCTATCTAGGTATCTCGGATGGAAATATGGCTGAGGGATCGATGCGTTGCGACGTCAACATATCCCTTAGAAAGAAAGGAGACTGTAATCTCGGCACCAGGACAGAGATTAAAAATATAAATTCTTTTCGCTTCGTTGAGCGGGCAATTTCTTTTGAAGTTAATAGGCAAATCGATATCTTAGAGGATGGTGGTAAGGTCATTCAAGAAACTCGTTTGTACGATTCAGAATTGGATGAGACCAGACCCATGCGTAGCAAAGAAATAGCCAATGACTACCGGTATTTTCCCGAGCCAGACTTACTACCAATACAGATAAGCGATGATTATATTTCAAAGATACGCGATTCAATGCCTGAACTTCCACTGGCAAAGTATCGTCGATTCATCGAGACATATGATATAACAAAAGACGATGCTGAAATTTTACTTGCCAGTAAAGAGATAGCAGACTACTACGAAGAAGTGGTAGCAACATGTGCAGACTCCAAGCTAAGCTCTAACTGGGTACAGACTGAAATGCTTGCAAAGCTCAATAAAAGTAATCTATGTGTTTCACAAAGCCCAATATCCGCCAGACAATTAGGTCTTCTTCTTTCCAAAATAGTGGATAAAACTATCTCAGGAAAAATAGCCAAGCAAGTTTTTGCAGAAGCTTGGTCTGCCGAAGAGGATCCGTTAGAACTAATTGAAAAAAAGGAGTTAAAGCAGGTAGATGACTTTGATAAAATACACACAATAGTTCAGGAAGTTATCAATAAAAATACAGATCAAGTGAAACAATATTTAGCAGCGAATGATCAAAAACGCAAAAAATTGTTGGGGTTTTTCGTCGGTCAAGTTATGCAGCTGTCTAATGGCAGAGCAAATCCAAAAGTAGTGAATCAAATTCTCAATCAAAAATTATCCGAATGATCCTCAATCATTATTCGATTCATGGTACCTAAGGTGGAAAATCCAACGAGGTGTCTCTATATCTAGCACGATTTAGCCTCTTATTCTCCTCACTTTTTCTCAATAAAATATATACCGCTCCCGTCCCACCATCTTTATTCTGTGCGCTATGGAATGCTTGAACAACCGGAAGCTGTTGCAACCAAGCGTTAGTATAGCCCTTAAGGATAGATTTTCGGTTTTCTAGGGAAATCGCGCGCCCTTTGCCGTGTATCAAGAGAAGCATCCTCAATCCTAGTACGGAAGCCTCCTGTACGAATACAAATATTTCTTTTCGAGCCTGCTTTACGCTCATTCGATGTAAATCTAGCTTTGCGTCATAGTCATAACGACCTTGCTTCAGTTTTCGATAAACTCCATTCTGGATACCTTCTCTCTTAAAGCCTAAAATATAAAATGCATCTAACGGAGCAATACCTTCTGAAACGAGAAAATTTTCTCCTCCCACGATATTCTTCGTTGCGGAGTTTCTTCGTTCGGAAAAATCTATATCGGATATCAAAGGTCGATTTTTAATTGGCTTGAGATCATATCCCTTCAAAGGATCAACATCTGCCATCTCTTTCATAAATAATTCGTCTTTTTCTTTCATTTTGAGAGCGTCGGAAAAATTAAGTTGCTATTATAGCTAATTGCGAAAGCTATTTTAACGCCATTTTTTTGAGAACAAAAATGTTCAAAGATCTGATACATGGAGCCACTTATATTCGCAGAGGTTTCATCCTTCTAAAACATCCTGAATTGCTAATTTTTTTAATAATTCCCGCCGCTATAGCAATGATAACCTTCGGATTGTTAACTTGGATATCCTTAACCTATTCTGCAAAATTTTCTCTATGGATTATAAACTTGTTTCCAGAATGGCTATTCAGTATTGTTTTATGGACTATAGAGCTATTACCGCTATGGCTAATTTCAGCACTGAAACTTCTCATATGGCTGAGCTATGCATTTTTGTTTGGATTGACCTTTACTACTTTCACTCTATTTTTTGCTTCACCATTCTTCGGACTACTAGCTCATAAGACCGAAAAAATATTAGCTGGGAGAGAATTGGTTTCCAATGATTCATATTTGACAACCTTATTATCGCTGCCTAAAAGTATCTTTAGAGAATTATCGAAGCTCATGTATCATTTAAAACTGATCGTGGGTGTACTGCTCATAAGCTTCATACCATTGCTTAATTCACTCACCCCCTTTTTATGGCTCTTGCTAAGCGCATGGATGATGTATATACATTTTTTAGATTATCCCATGGACAACCATGGTCATGATATTCACCGAGTAAAGCTATTTGGTCGTTCAAAGCTATTTTTGTCTCTCGGATTTGGAGGCAGTATATCTATCTTAGCCGCGATTCCCCTAATAAATATATTAACTATTCCAAGCGCTGTGATAGGAGCTACCGTCCTATGGTACGAAAATGCTAAAGATATGATTAATTCAACAGATCTGGAGGAGGATGAGAACAACTAATTTCCTCTCCTAATAATTTTTCTAGGTCCGGCAATAGAAAAGCATCATCCTCGCTAGCGAAGCTGATAGAGGTTCCTGTCGCACCGGCCCGACCTGTCCTTCCGATACGATGAACATAATCCTCAGGATCTTCTGGAAGGTTATAGTTAACAACGTGAGTAACACCCTCTACATGAATTCCGCGACCCGCTACATCTGTCGCAACTAGTACCTTGATACGTCCCTCCTTAAATTTTTTCAAAGTACTAGTTCTCTTAGCTTGAGATAACTCGCCAGAGAGCATACCGCAAGAGACACCGCTATTTTTTAAGCGTTCAAATAGCCTACGAACTTGATCGCGCCGGTTAGCAAAGACTATTACGCTAATCACATCAGGAGACTTTATAAGATTACTAAGAAGCCTATAGCGTTCTTCACTACTAACCAAATATATTTTTTGATCAACAGAGCGTGTAGCTACATCTTCTGGCTTTACGTCTATAGTAACTGGCTCTACTGTCCATTGATTGGCAAGATTAAGAATATCTCGAGTGAAAGTTGCAGAAAACAAAAGAGTTTGTCTAAAATCTTTACGAGGGGTAGATCGAATAATTCTCTTCACCTGAGGAATAAAACCCAGATCGAGCATGCGATCCGCCTCATCTAATACCAATATTTCTACTCTATCTAGAAATAAGTCTTTCCTGGTAATGAAATCTATAAGCCTTCCTGGAGTGGCTACTACTATATCTACAATGGTGTTCGAAATTTGATTTAATTGTTTTTGATAATCTGCACCGCCAATCAAACTAACGACCTTTATGCTAGTATGGCATCCTAAGTCCAAAGCATCTGCCTCGATCTGTATAACTAGTTCACGAGTTGGCGCAACGATTAATGCCCTTGGTTCACCTAGGAAGCGTTCTTCTCGGACCGGATGACGTAGCAGATCCTCAAAAATCGTTATCAAAAATGCTGCCGTCTTTCCCGTCCCAGTCTGTGCCTTTCCAATGGCATCTTGACCCCGTAATGAATACGGTAGAATAGCCGCCTGTATAGAAGTACAATATTTGAATCCCAAATCAGATATTGCCCGCAGCAATTCATCCGACAATCCTAAATCATTGAAGGGGATATTCTCGTCACGATCAATAGTGAGTGAATTAGCCATATATGCTTTTTTTATTTTGTTTTTTTTGAAAAAAAGTTTTCATCATTACAGTTCTTCGGATGGGATTTCTCATCTTTATCATGACTAACCATTTCAGCTACATAATCTTGTTAAAATAAAATCTACGTAGGATTTTTCCTATTTATAGACTAGATGTTATTGTACCTTTTTCTCATAGATCCTTATATCCTTGCTGACATTGCAAATTAGTAAATATTTCGAATATATCGTTGACCATGGGTAGTAATAAACAAGTGCATTCATTGTGGCCTTTACCGGTGATTACATCAACCAACAAATATTGGTCGCTTACAAAGGAAATAAGAGCATTACTGTATAAAAAATGCTTGAGACTTGGCTTTATCTCACGATGAAAAATATAAAAGTTCACTATAGCCCAGATATTTTAATAGAGGCAAAGGCGATGGCTCCCTTGATTTGGCCGATGCTTATTGCTCAACTGGCGCAAATGGGTACAGGAGTCGTTGACACAATAATGGCCGGACGCTACAGCGCTCAGGATCTCGCAGCAGTCGCTATAGGATATAACATATGGCTCCCTCTTTTTCTCCTCACCCTCGGAGTGCTTCTTGCAACAACGAATATTGTTGCGTATGAATTTGGAGCGGGAAGAAGAAAAAATATTCGTGACTGTCTTCCCCAATCAATTTGGGTCGCGTTGGCACTTGGTGCGGTTTTGGGTCCAACATGCTACTTTATCGAGCCGGTTTTAAACTTTTTAAATCTCGATTCCAGTACCCAGAAAAAGACTACTGATTATCTGAAAGCCGTTGCATTTGGTATCCCAGCGTCAGCTATATTTCAGGCACTGAGATGTCATACCCAAGGCATAGGGATTATAAAACCCTTCGCCTGGGCAAGCGTTATTGGTTTCGCTGCCAACGTTCCTCTCAACTATGCTTTAATCTACGGCAAGTGGGGGGTGCCTGAAATGGGTGCAGCCGGATGCGGATGGGCGACGGCTATTTCAATGTGGCTTGGTCCAGTGCTGATCTCATTTTATATTACAAAATCTTCCGCATTGTCTCCCTATATTCCAGAAATAAAAATAGTTAAACCCAATTACTCAACTATCAAGAATATCCTTTCTTTAGGTATTCCTATTGGGTTAACTTTTTTTTTAGAGGTTCTCGTCTTTTCAATCATTGGATTAATGATCGCAACTCTTGGAAATATACCGATGGCTGCTCATCAAATCGCATTTAATATCTGGGATGTACTTTATATTCCATTACTAAGCGTCGGTATGGCTATGATGACACGTATTGGACATGGACTGGGTGAAGGGAATAAATCTGCAGTTAACTTATCGATAAAATGCGGATTTATAATTGTTGCAATAATTTCCGGTATATCCATGCTAATCCTTTTGATAATACCCAAGCCTATAATTAGTATTTATACGAAGGATGCGGAGATAACATTTGTAGCACTCACCCTGATTCGGCTATCAGTTTTTTTCATTATTATTGATGCCGTACAAGTAACTTGCTCATTCTGTTTACGAGCTTTCAAAGAAACACGCTATCCATTTATTGTCATGTGCCTATCATATTGGTGTATCACTTTACCGATCGGTTTCTGGTTTGGTTTACTGCAATCAAATACCCCCTTGGAAGGCGCTACAAATTTTTGGAAGGCGATGATAGTGGGTATTACATTCGCCGCTTTGCTCGTCGGATCCAGATTGAGATATATTTTATTACGATTAGGAATTTAAAAAACTTGTCTTGCAAGGCTTCCTTGGCTAATCTCAACCTCGCAAGCGAGAGCAATCAGGACAATCTTTTTTTGCAGAATATTTTACTTGCCTAAAATCTAGGGTTAGTAAATCTATAAAGAGAATGGAATCCACCAGGGCTTTTTCAAAATTACACAGAAATCTCACGACCTCGAAAGCTTGTAAGGAACCCAGCACACCCAAAATAGGAGATAATATACCTCCCTCGCTACAACTTAACGCTTCATGCTGACTATCATCGGTGTACAAGCAACGATAGCACGGGCCGCCTAACGCAGGATTAATTATTGTGATCTGGCCTTCGAAGCGCTGCGCTGAAGCCGAAACCATTGGAATACCAAGGCTTAAACATGCCCGATTTAGATTATAACGCGCCGTATAATTATCAGTAGAATCTACTACTATATCCACTTCTTTCAATACACTCAGAATATTTTCACTATCTAGTGCTCGATCAAATGTTAAAATGTCGACTTCACTATTTAGCTCCAAAAGATTCTTTTGAGCAGCTTTAGATTTATCAAGTCCGACGTCTGCCTCTTTATAAAGCACTTGTCTGTGCAGATTTGTAATATCCACTTCATCACCGTCGACAATGACTAGACACCCAACACCGGCTCCAGCTAAGTACATTGCAACGATACTACCTAAACCGCCTAACCCAGCGATAAGCACTCTAGATTTTTTCAACTGCTCTTGACCTGAGATATCCAAATTTTCCAACAAGAGTTGCCTTGAGTACCTAAATAATTCTTGATCACTCAACATTTCTTCCACCAGTCGCTCGTTCAAGTCCAGCTAAATCTATTTTAGTTTCTATTCCAAAATAGCCGGCTGTCTCTAGCGTCTTTCTAACATCTCTTCCTTGGTCAAACCCATGCTCTAAAATTAAGAATCCCGACGATTTCAAATAATCTTTTGATTCGAAAATTACTTTTGTCAAATCAGACAAGCCTGAGTTGGAGGAATATAACGCAGTCGCTGGTTCAAAATACAAATCGTTTGGAATCCGGGCTTTATTATCGACGTAGGGAGGATTAGAGATTACTAAATCCCAATACGTAGTTTTCGTCAAAGATTCATACCAATTCGACTCTAAAAAACTAACACTATCGAGCTGTAATTTCATGGCGTTTTCTTTTGCTACAGATAGTGCGCTGCCACAACAATCGACCGCAAGTACTTCCCAATCTGGACGCTCGAAGGCGAGCGCTAAAGCGATTGCTCCTGACCCAGTACCAAGATCTAATACCCTTGAATTTTCTGGGAGATTTAAATCAAGTGCCCACTGTACCAATAATTCTGTTTCTGGTCTGGGAATTAGAGTAGACTCATTTACCTCAAGTTCAAGTGACCAAAATTCTCTTCGACCAATAAGATATGCTACGGGAATACCCCGAATCCTTTTAAGGACTAAATCAAAAAATTTTTCTACTTGGAAATCTGTGACAATATATTCGGAATGTGAATACAACCAAGCGCGAGATTTATTTATGCAATGACAAAGAAGCACCTCTAAGTCTCTATTTAAATCGCCTTTTCGGTTTAGCTCCTTGGCCCTATCCAGCACAACCTCTATAGTATTCATTCTTCATCGGCCAACGCCGAAAGTTGATCAGCTCGATGCTCCTTAGTAAGTGGTTCTATTATTGAATCTAGATCTCCTTCCAGTACCTCACTTAATTTATAAAGGGTCAAATTGATTCGATGATCGGTAATACGTCCCTGTGGAAAGTTATAAGTTCTAATCCGTTCAGATCGATCGCCAGTCCCAACTAAATCACGACGCTCAAGAGCTTGCTCTTGTAGGACCTGTTCTTGCGCAGCATTCAAAATTTTTGCCTGTAGTAGAGACATCGCTCTAGCACGATTTTTATGTTGTGATCTCTCGTCCTGGCATTCAACAACAATCCCTGATGGTAAATGCGTAATCCTAACAGCCGAATCTGTTTTATTAACGTGCTGGCCACCAGCTCCGGAAGATCGATATGTATCCACTCTGATGTCCGCCTTATTAACTTCTGCTGCCTCTACCGGATCTACTTCTGCCATAACTGCGACAGTGCAAGCTGAAGTATGAATACGTCCTTGAGATTCTGTCTCTGGCACTCGTTGCACTCTGTGCGCACCAGACTCAAATTTAAATCGAGAATAAACGCCTTTGCCTACCAGCCTCAATATAATCTCCTTATAACCTCCATACTCACTATTTCGCTCAGAAAGAATCTCCATAGTCCAGCCACGAAGATCCGCATAACGAGCGTACATTCTAAATAAATCTCCTACAAAGAGAGCTGCTTCATCACCACCAGTTCCAGCTCTAATCTCAAGAAAAATATTATTGGAGTCTCTTGGGTCGTTTGGAATTAGGCACTCATGAAGATCCTGCTCAAGACGTACAAGCTTATTTTCTCCGGAAACAATCTCTTCATATGCTAGGGCACGAAGTTCAGGATCTTTATCATTGAGCATTTCCTTTGCTTCACTCAAATCAGACAAACATCGATTGTAATCGATGTAACGACTAGCCACTTTATTTAACTCAGTATATTCTCGCGAAAGCTCTCTGAAACGGTCCTGATCCGAAATAGTCTCAGGATCGCTAAGTAGTACCGATACTTCTTCATGCCTTTCGGTCAAATACTCTAGTTTAGATTTAAGACTAGCTTTCATTGCAAGGTTTGAGTGGTGCGAATTGAAGAACTAGCATCTTTTTCCTCAAGTTTTTCAGAATCTGGATCTTCCAAATCTTGTAGATTTTTTTGTTGGTCCAAGCCCAAGATTTCCCTCGCATTGTTTAACAAATCTAATCTTCCCAACGAACTAGCTTGTTTAAGCTTTGCTGTGGGTGTATGGATCAGCTTATTTGTCAAACTTCGAGCAAACTGACTTAATACTAGTTCTGGGTCCGTTCCGCGAGAGATATTCTTTTGAGCCTTTTTAAGTTCTTCATGCTGAATGCTCTCGGCCATCTGTCTATATTCTATGACTGCATCAACTGCACCCAAAGATCTTGTATCCTGAAGTAGCCGCTCTAACCCCGCTGCTATGATCTCATCCGCTTTGCTAATTTCGCTTCGCCGATTTTGTATATTTGCATCTACTATGTCGCTCAGATCATCAATGGTATATAGATACACATCGCGCAGGTCTCCGACTTGAGCCTCTATATCTCGAGGAACCGCAATATCGATCATCAGTACGGGTCTTCTTTTACGCACTCTCAATGCATGCTCTACTGCACCTTTACCTAAAATTGGCAGTTGACTACCTGTAGAGGTAATAACGATATCTGCATGACATAGTTCATCGGGAATCTCAGACAAAAGAATTGCTTTTGCTGAGAATTTTTCTCCAAGTTCTTTTGCTCGGCTCAAGGTTCTATTAGCAATTACAATGTTAGTAATCCCTGCCTCTACCAAATGTTTTGCTACGAGCTCAATTGTTTCTCCTGCTCCAACAAGCATTACAGTACTAGCAGCTAGGTCAGCAAATATCCGATTGGCTAAATTGACGGCCGCATAAGCTACAGAAACAGGATTCTCTCCTATCGCTGTATCAGATCTGACTTTTTTGGCAACGCTAAACAATTTTGGAAACAAGTTCTGTAACTTTGAACCGACAGAACCCGCTTCAATTCCGACAGAATAAGCTGACTTTAGTTGCCCGAATATTTGTGGCTCTCCAAGAACCATTGAATCCAAGCCCGCTGCTACCTGAATAATGTGTTTAACCGCCTCATCAGCATCAAAGCTATATGCTGCGTCTCTCAGCTCGATAAAAGGTAGGTTATGAAAATCAGCCATCCAGGAAAGTAACTGTGATACTAATTTGGTAAATTGGGCTTCTGGTTTTGGGATCACATAAATCTCGGTCCTATTACATGTTGATAAAAGGACCATCTCTTCTATCGGTAATTTCTCAATACCCAGTTGAAGCGCCTCAACCGCTTGATCAGGAGAAAATGCGACACGTTCTCGAA
>CABYJX010000038.1 GCA_902519405.1 uncultured Gammaproteobacteria bacterium | reverse complement strand
TGACGAGTTTAGCTCAAGGTAAAATTTCAGTGGTTAATCTGCAAGAGGCAATGCTAAAAACAGATTTAGCTCAGACGCGTTTATCGGAAATTCGCAAGGGTGAAGACTATGCAGCAGACAAGACTGAATTTGATAGACTTAAATCTGAAATCGATGAATTAATAGCCTCGTTTCAAAAGGATGCCGCAGTAATGAGTTCTGAGCAACAAGCGTCTGCTCGGCAACGTGTTGCAAATAAAAATGCTGATTTAGAGCACGTTGCTGGAAAGTTACAGCAGGCCGAACAAATAGCAGGCCAAGCTTTATTGAAGGAAATGTCACCTATGATTCAGAAGGTGCTTACCGAGCTTATTAAGACAGAAGGTATTGGCTTGTTACTTCAGCAATCAGCAGTCATTCACGCCGACCCAGGTTATAGCGTTACTGCAAAGGTTACTGATAAGCTGAATCAGCTCGCAGTAGAGTGAACTACCTATATGATTACGCTGGGAGAGTTGGCTGAGTCACTTGGTTTAACTTTCAATGGTGAACCTAGGCGGGAGCTTAAAGGGTTAGCGTCACTCGATATCGCTGGGGCCGGGGACGTGAGTTTTTTGTCAGACCGCTCTTTCGTCGCAAGTCTAGAAAAGACTCGAGCGGCAGCGGTAGTTCTTCATCCAGATTATGCTTCTTATTGTCCCGTAGATTATATTTTATCTGACGACCCTTATCTTTCTTACGCACAGTTAAGTAAGTTTTTTGATACCTCTGTTTTACCAGCACCGGGCATAGATAGATCCGCGAATATGGCGTCCGACGTGAAAATCGGAGAGGGAGTTTCGATCGGTCCAAATGTATGTATTGGCTCTGGAACAGTAGTAAAGGATCGTGTAGTAATCGAGGCTGGTGTTTTCTTGGGTGCAGATGTAGAGATTGGTGAAAGCACTAGGTTATTTCCTAACGTAGTTATTTACCATGGGGTCCGTCTGGGCTCCTTTTGTCGTATTCACGCTAATAGTACTATTGGTGCGGATGGTTTTGGATTTGCTAGAAACCCGCATGGATGGGAGAGAATAGCTCAGCTAGGTGGAGTTTTGATTGGTGATCGGGTAGATATTGGTGCGAATACAACTGTCGACAGAGGTGCGTTAGGGGATACCGTTCTAGCGTCAGGCGTTATATTGGACGATCAGGTACATATAGGCCACAATTGCGAAATTGGAGAAAATACTGCAATAGCGGGTTGTGTCGGTATAGCAGGAAGCACCAAGATCGGGGCAAATTGTACACTAGCTGGACAAGTTGGTGTCGTCGGACATATAAGTATATGCGATGACGTACACATTACTGGCCAAGGTAGGGTTCTGCGCTCTATAAGCAAAGCAGGTACGTACTCCTCAGGGACTCATCTCTCTAATCATAGGACATGGGTAAGGTTGGGTGCTCGCTTTGATCAGTTAGAGGAGTTAAATCGTCGGATAACTGCTCTAGAAAAAACCTTCAAAAACCAAATGAATCAAGAGGTAGGGGAAGTCTGACTATGGATATAGATGAAATCAAGACTTACCTTCCTCATCGTTATCCCTTCCTGCTTGTTGATAGGGTATTGGATTTGATCCCGGGCAAATCTATCATAGCCCTAAAAAACTTGTCTATAAGTGAACCGGTCTTTGAAGGTCATTTTCCTCATCTCTCTGTGTTTCCCGGGGTAATGTTATTGGAGGCTATGGCACAGGCTTCGGGTATTCTAGGTTTCAAGACCGTAAACAAAACCCCTGCTGATGGTTCGATTTATTATTTAGCAGGAGCTGATAACGTTCGCTTTAAAAGACCCTGTGTTCCTGGAGACAGCATACATTTACATTCGGAAATTCTGGGAGAGCGCAGGGGAATCTGGAAATTTGGGGTACGTGCTGAAGTGGAAGGCACCTTATGCGCGAGTGCTACCATATTATGTGCTGATCGGTAGCCATGATTCACTCTCAGGCCATAATCGAAGACGGAGCCACTATTGCCGATGATGTCGTCGTCGGGCCTTGGAGTTATGTAGAGTCTGGAGTAGAAATAAAGTCGGGAACACGAATCGAACCACATGTTGTTCTGCGAGGTCCGACTACAATAGGTCATAACAATCATATTTATCAGTTTGCTTCTGTTGGAGAAGCCACACCAGACTTAAAATATCAGGGGGAACCAACTCGATTGGTGATCGGTGATAATAATATAATTCGTGAAAACGTCACTATTCATAGAGGCACCATACAAGATCGCTCAGAAACGACGATTGGAAACAATAACTTAATAATGGCTTATGTCCATGTGGGTCATGACAGTTTTATCGGCGACAATACTATCTTAGTAAATAATGTAGCGCTGGCAGGCCATGTACACGTTGGAAATTGGGTGATCCTAAGTGGTTATACACTAGTTCACCAATTTTGTATGATTGGTGCTCACGCTTTCACTGGAATGGGGACCTCCGTTGGCAAGGATATACCAGCTTATATGACAGCTAGTGGATCTCCGGCAGAAATCAAGACGATTAATGCAGAAGGACTAAGACGTCGAGGTTTTTCGGCGGATACCATTAGTGAATTGAGACGAGCTTACAAAATTATATATAGACAA
The DNA here is from genome assembly GCA_902519405.1 of uncultured Gammaproteobacteria bacterium. GTDB lineage: Bacteria > Pseudomonadota > Gammaproteobacteria > Pseudomonadales > Halieaceae > CABYJX01. The sequence continues at coordinate 12,763 of CABYJX010000038.1, read as the reverse complement.
GGATTAACCATCGATATAGCACTTGAAAGACTAGACGAGATGCTAAAGGATACTCCAGAATTGAATGTTCTTATAGAATCGTTACGTAAGTCGGAGCGCGGTATCGTTCGCTAATGATACCTCGACCATTGCGCATAGGTGTCGTTGCAGGAGAGCATTCAGGAGATATTTTGGGTGCGCGGATTGTCCGTAAATTAAGAGATCGGTATCCAGATTTAGAAATTTATGGAATCGGTGGACCCAAGATGATTTCTGAGGGGGTAGAGAGTATTTTCCCTATGGAAAGGCTATCGGTAATGGGTATTGTAGAACCTCTTGCTCGTTTACCAGAGCTACTTTCTATACGAGCAAAGCTGTTTAAGTACTTTCAGATGCGTAATCCGCATGTTTTTCTGGGTATAGACTCACCAGATTTCAATTTAAGTTTAGAGGGTAAGCTTAAAAGAAGTGGACTGCCAGTGGCCCATATTGTCAGTCCAACGGTGTGGGCTTGGCGATCAAGTCGTGTAAAAAAAGTAAATAGAAGTGTGGATCGCTTATTTTGCCTATTCCCTTTTGAACCCGACTATTATACCGATTGTAGAACTCGAGCCGAGTTTGTAGGTCATCCTTTGGCAGATGAATTAGCTGATTTAGAATTTAGAGAAAACGTGCGTGGTCGTCTTGGATTACATAGAGATGAAGTGGTCATAGCAGTTCTTCCGGGTAGTAGAATGAGTGAGGTATCTATCTTGGGAGATATCTTTTTAAAGTCGGCGCAGCTAATTCAAAGAGACCGCTCTCAGACTCAATTTTTAGTTCCCGCCGTAGATGAGAAGATTTTTGATCATTTGAGCGATAAAATTAGGGAGTATCCTGATTTGAGGATTCGGCTATTTAATGGGCAATCTAAAGATATTATATTAGCTTCAAATGCTGCCTTGCTCGCTTCTGGTACAGCGTCTCTTGAAGCAGCACTTATGCTAAGACCAATGGTTGTGGCCTACAAAATGAAAACAGTTTCTTGGGAAATACTATCTCGAATGGCTTCTACGCGCTTTATTTCACTTCCTAATATTTTAGCGAATCAGGCAGTCGTTCCAGAGTTTTTACAGGAAAATGCTACTCCTGAACTTTTAGCAGAAGCTTTAATTAGAATCCTAGATGATGAGAATGATGCTCAAATAGATGTATTTTTAGATTTAAAAAAGCGATTAGGGCGAGATTGCTCAACAAAATGCGCGAATGCGATAGAAGAGATGGTTTGTTGTTGAACAAAAAAAAAATAAATAGCCAACTATGAGATTGGTTGATCTACCATCACTAGTTGCGGGAGTTGATGAAGTAGGACGGGGTCCATTAGCTGGAGATGTTTTGGCTGCAGCAGTAATCTTTAAACCAAATACTCAAATACCTGGGTTAGATGATTCAAAATCCATGACATCCAAGAAACGAAAATCTCTTGATATATTAGTTAAAAATTATGCTTTGTACTGGTCGATTGGAAGAGCAAGTGTTGCAGAAATTGACGATATAAATATTTTAGAGGCCACGTTTTTAGCAATGGATCGTGCAGTAAAGGGATTAGCTGTGGTTCCTAGTTTTGTCTTGGTAGATGGCAATCGACTTCCCAATTGGGACTATCCCAGCAGGGCAATAACACGCGGTGATGAAAAGATTCCTGAAATCAGTGCTGCTTCTATAATTGCAAAAGTAACTCGAGATCTAGAACTTGAAGATCTTGATGCGGTATATCCAGGATATGGGTTTGCCAAAAACAAGGGATATCCGACAAAAGAACATCTCAGTGCATTAAGGAGACTGGGACCCTCTGACGCGCATAGAAAGTCTTTTGAACCTGTTAAAAGTCTATTGACTTCCGAACCAGAGGAATAGAAGTCACTATGTCAATGTTTGTCCACCTGAGATTACATACTGAATATTCGGTCTCAGACGGCTTGATTCGCTGTGATTCTCTGATAGAGAGAACATTTGATCTCGGCATGCCCGCAATAGCAGTTACAGATAAGGGAAATTTGTTTTGTGCTATTAAGTTTTATAAAAGAGCATTGGAAGCTGGTGTTAAGCCTTTGTTGGGAGCAGACTTGGTACTTCATGATCCCAATGATGATGAGAGCAATAGTGTATTTACAGTTCTAGTCAAAGATTTAATTGGATATCGGAATCTTATTAAATTGATTTCAATTGGCTATATCGAAGGCCAGCAACAAGGTTTACCAACTGTCACTCGAAACCTTCTAGAGCAATATTCAACAGGCTTTATTGTACTCTCCGGAGGAATGGAAGGAGATTTAGGTGTAGCTTTGATTTCAAAAAAGCATGCTTTAGTGCAAACGAAGCTTAGTTGGTGGATGAGAACATTTCCAGACAGTTTCTATATTGAGCTAAATCGCACGGGTCGGCTTGGTGAATCGAATTATATTGAGTTAGCCATAGATATTGCTGAAAAATCAGGCTGTCCCGTCGTAGGAACTAACGATATTCGATTTTTAGATGCCACTGATTTTGAAGCACATGAAGCTAGGGTATGTATCGGGGAAGGAAGAGCGTTGGATGACCCTCGGAGGATTCGTCGTTATACAGAGCAACAATATCTTCGTTCCATGGAGGATATGATCGAGTTGTTCGCTGATATTCCAGAAGCAATTGATAATACTGTACAGATTGCAAAACGATGTAATTTAACACTCTCATTAGGTGTGCCGTATTTACCTGATTACCCAGTTCCTAAAAATACTACCGTAGATGAGCACCTCCGACGGTTGGCATTTCAAGGGCTAGATAGATATCTTGCAAAGACACCCCGCCGAGAAAAAAAAGAAAGCTATATCGAGCGCTTAAAATTTGAATTAGATACGATTACCCGCATGGGATTTTCGGGGTATTTTCTTATTGTCATGGACTTTATTCAGTGGGCAAAAGAGGAGAAAGTTCCGGTAGGTCCCGGGCGGGGTTCCGGAGCTGGATCTTTAGTAGCCTATGCCTTATCAATAACAGATTTGGATCCTTTACAATACGATCTGTTATTTGAAAGATTTCTCAATCCACAGCGAATATCTATGCCAGATTTTGATATAGATTTTTGTATGGAGCAGCGTGATCGAGTCATTGAATATGTGGCAACCACTTATGGACGAGAAGCTGTTTCACAAATTATCACCTTCGGATCGATGGCGGCTAAGGCAGTAGTCAGAGATGTCGCTCGTGTACAAGGAAAACCATATCTTTTGGCAGATAAACTTTCTAAGTTGATCCCTTTTGAAGTAGGAATGACTCTTAATAAGGCAGTGGAGCAAGAAAAAGAACTATCCGAATTTTTGAAAAAAGATGCGGAAGCGGAAGAAATATGGGAAATGGCTCTGCAGCTAGAAGGCATCAAGCGGAATGTTGGGCGGCATGCCGGGGGAGTAGTGATCTCACCCTCCAAGCTCACTGATTATACGCCCCTTTACTGTGATGATAATGGTGAAAGCTTAGTAACACAGTACGACATGCATGATGTTGAAGATGTTGGCCTAGTAAAGTTTGACTTTCTTGGCTTGCGTACTCTAACGATTATTGATTGGTCAATACAGACTATTAATAATATGCGGTTCTCAGTTGGAGAAGTTGCTTTAGAGTTAGATCGCTTAGCGCTGGATGATCAGAGAACATTTGAGACACTTCAATCCGGAGAAACTACGGCTATTTTCCAACTAGAATCTCGTGGTATGAAAGAGTTAATAGCTCGTCTTAAACCAGATTGTTTTGAGGATATTATCGCTTTAGTAGCATTATTTAGACCGGGGCCGTTGCAGTCAGGAATGGTGGATAATTTTATCAATAGAAAGCACGGTAAGGAGGAAATTTCTTACCCTGATCCTAAATATCAGCATGCAAATTTGAAGTCTTTGTTAGAACCAACTTATGGGGTAATTCTGTATCAGGAGCAGGTTATGCAAATTGCACAAGTGCTGGCAGGCTATTCTCTCGGAGAAGCCGATGTACTCAGGAGAGCCATGGGTAAAAAGAAAAAAGAGGAGATGGCACAGCAGAGAGCTGTTTTTGAAGATGGTGCAAGAAAACAGGGTGTCGACGTTAAATTAGCGATTAAAATATTTGATCTAGTGGAGAAATTCGCTGGCTATGGTTTTAACAAGTCGCACTCTGCGGCCTATGCACTTTTATCCTATCAAACTGCCTGGTTAAAGACTCATTATCCCGGACCTTTCATGGCCGCTGTGATGAGCTCTGAAATGGATGACACGGATAAGTTAGAGAATCTTCGAGCTGAATGTGATCGAATGGGAGTAGTAATTAATCTGCCCCCAGATATTAATACGGCCGAATATAAATTCACCGTCAATTCTTTAGGTGAAATAATCTGGGGTCTTGGTGCCATCAAAGGTCTTGGTGAGGGGCCTGTAAAGAGTATCGTAAGTGCTCGGGAATCAGGAGGTGATTTTAACGACTTGTATGATCTCTGTATGCGGACAGATTCTCGTTTAGTAAATCGTAGAGCCATCGAGGCATTAATTAACTCGGGTACCATGGATGTTTTTGGCACTCCTCCATGGATATTGATGTCGTCACTGGAAGATACTATAAAGATGGCCGCACAAAATGCAGATAATGTAGAATCAGGAATAAATGATCTATTTGCGATGGAAGAGCCCTCTAATGGGAAGGATGCGGAAGAATTATTTTTGAGACATCGGGAATCCGCTGTTTGGACAGATAGAGAAAGACGGCAGCGAGAATGTGAAACTTTAGGTTTTTATATTTCAGGTCATCCCTATGAAGAGTATGAGGACGAAATAAGAAACTTGGCTGTAACGCCAATAAGGAATTTACGCGCAGATGCTGCAGCGAATCAGACTTGTGCAGGGGTGATAGTTTCATTGAGGGTGATGCGAACAAAAAGAGGAAATTTGGCTATCTTTTTAATTGATGACCGATCAGCTCGAATCGAAGTGACAGCGGACTCGGAAATTTTTGAACGACAACGACAGCTACTGACAAAAAATCAAGTGGTAGTCATTTCGGGCAAGGTGGCTCATGATGATTATTCAGGCAAATTGGCTATTAGAGCCAAAGATATACAAAGTATTGGGGAGCGTCGAAGAAAAATAGCATCTAGTTTGACCATAATGCTTACCGCCGAAATGATCCAAAGTGGAATAGTCGATAAACTTGAGGAGGCTCTTTCAGGACCTTATTCGGGAGATCTGCCAGTATCTATCGTTTATAGAGGGGGAGCTAGTGCTAAGTTTCAATGTGGCGAAAGATGGTCGGTATCTCCAACAGATGAACTTCTACGCTCCTTGAAAGATTGTGTCGGAGAAGATGCTGTTGTTCTAGAATATTCCTCAGGGATTTGAATGAAAATTTAAGATCAGTCTGGAGAAAAACGATGACAAAAGAAGATAAATCTAGTATCCAAGTAGAGGCTGCGGTGTTCAGACGGCTACTAGATCATTTATCAGACAATAACGACGTGCAGAATATAGATCTTATGAATCTGGCCGGATTTTGTAGAAATTGTCTGTCTAAATGGTACGTTGCTGCCTCTTCCGAAATTGGTGAAGAGATTGATTATGAAGAAGCAAGGGAGTATATCTACAAAATGCCTTATTCCAAGTGGAAGGATAAACATCAAAAAGTAGCTTCAGAGGAGCAGCTAAAGAACTTCCAATCAAAAAGTTAGCATTTTTTTCTGTATAAGCATATTAAATTAGCTCCAATTGGTTTTGTGTGTTTTTTACAAATTAAAGTCGCTCGCAAGAGGATGACATTTCTTTTTGTGAGATGTATTGTTTTCTATAGGGGATCATATTAATGGAAAAGAAACGGTGCGTTTAATTATTTTGGTATTTCTATTTTTGTCCGCCTCATCAAGTGCGATGATAGATGGAAAGAGGCTCAATCAGTTTTGCAATGTCCTGGAGGAGAAGGCTTTGTGTCTTATGTATCTAAGGGGTTTAGATGATGCGCGCAGGTTGGTTGAGCAAAAATTAGATCCTGGTAAGCCTGCTTGGACGAAAGATTTTTGTGTTCCTGGCGAGGTGCGCTGGACTGAAAAAAGAGAGGTAGTCTCTGCCTATCTTTTGGCTAATAAAAAACAATGGGAGAAACCGGCATACTATTCATATATAGAGGCATTTAAGGAAAAATATCCTTGTAACCCTAGTCAATAAAAAGTTATGCCTAAAGAAAATCAAGGAGGGAAAAAATGACTGACTCGATTGTCATAAATGAGGTTGGACCAAGAGATGGTCTTCAGAGTCAGAAAAAACACTTAGATCTTGAGCAGCGAAAAAGCTTTGTGGATGTTCTGGTAAGATCGGGATTAAAAAATATTGAAATAGGTAGCTTTGTTTCCCCAAAAGCAGTTCCTCAAATGGCAGGTACTGGTGAATTGCTCCAATCATTACCTCAAGATGAAGATTTAACTTACAGCGTGCTGGTCCCAAACCAGAAAGGATATGAACTTGCGAGAATGGCGGGAGCAAAGACTATAGCACTAGTAGTTTCAGCAACAGAAACGATGAGTCAAAAGAATGTCAGGATGAGCTTAGAACAGTCATTTGCTACAGCGGGAGGGATAATTCATGAGGCTAAGTTAGACTGCATCACTATTCAAGCTTACCTTTCTGTTGCATTTGTCTGTCCTTTTGAAGGATCTGTCAGCGCTTGTTTGGTTAGAGAGCAAGCAAGACAGCTAGCTGAGTTTGGTGCAGACGAAATCGTTATCGCGGATACAATTGGCGCAGCAGATCCGGCAGCTGTTCGAGATTTAATGAACGTATTAGTGGAGGACTATGGTTCTGAGCGGTTGGCATGCCATTTTCACGACACTCGTGCGATGGGCCTGGCGAATGTGTATGCCGCTCTAGAGAGTGGTGTCAGGAAATTTGATAGCTCTATAGGTGGTTTAGGAGGCTGTCCATTTGCCCCAGGTGCAAAAGGAAATGTGGCAACTGAAGATGTTGTTATGATGTGTCAACAAATGGGATTTGAGACTGGCATCGATATTTCAATTTTGCTAGAAGCAGTGGAGTTGATAAGCTCGTTGACAGAGGCGCAGCAAGGTGGCAGAGCCCACTACTGGTTGTCCAATAATGTTGCTTAACAGGTACTTAAATGCCAGATCTTCAAAGAAAAAATCAGAATCTGGGAGTTAAGCCAGCGCTAATTCTGGTGGATATGATTCGGGCTTTTACTGATCCAGATTGCCCACTAGGTTGCTCATGCGATGATGTAGTTGCAGTAAATATTCAGCTGCTGAATGAATTTCGAGAAAGGAGGTTGCCAATATTTTTCACTACAGTAGTTTATTCCGATGCTAGTCAAGCAGTGGTCTTTAGAAATAGACTTCCCGCACTAAACCTCTTGGAGGTTGGCTCTCCTCTTGTGGAAATTGATCCGAGATTGTTACCACTAGAGAACGAATTACTGATAGAGAAGCATTATGCGAGTAGTTTTTTTGATACCGATCTTTATGAACAGCTGAATGCATGTGAAGTGGATTCTTTAGTAGTAACGGGACTTACCACCAGTGGATGCGTGAGGGCAACGGCGGTAGATGCATTACAGAATGATTTTCCTGTAGTGGTTGTTAGCGATGCTGTTGGTGATCGTAATCAGGAGGCCCATATTGCCAATCTTCATGATCTAAATGCAAAATATGCCGATGTAATGACGTCAGACCAGGTTTTATATCTACTTCCTTGATGTGCTTTTGGTCGGGCGTATTGGGTGGCTCAAGGTAATAATGCAAAATAGTCCTTTTGCTTCTGCGATTTTTTATACCATCATCCTAAATAAAATCAGCTTTTTTTACTAATATAGCTTATTCTTTTACGCAAATTCTACTCAGATCACTTTTTCTAAAAATGGTTTTCCTTTTGAAGTCTTCCTCGTGATTGTGTCCGCCTCCTGACTAAGCTTGGCTAAATCATTTTGTATATAAGGAGAGTCACCTACTAAGTTTTGATGAACGATTCCATCTTTCACTACAGCGGTAATCTGGTCGTGATTTTGGAGTACGGTTATATCCTCTAGAGGATTCCCGTTTATTATCAGTAAATCAGCTAATTTTCCCTCCTCAAGTGTTCCTAACATGCCAGAGGAATCAAATGCTGCGCCACCATCGCGTGTTGCACAAAGAAGAGCCTCACTTGAAGTCATTCCAAAAAGTCTAACGAAATATTCGAGATCTTTTGCGTATGTCCCATGAGGCGTTACATTAAGACCGTAGTCTCCTCCCACTAAAACTCGGACACCAACTGACTTCATTTTCTTTACCGAGGATATAGTAGCTTCAACTTCTTTTGCATACGCTTCTATTTGTTTTTGGGTGGGAGCAAACCCGAGGCAGTAAGGATCTTCCATAAATTTCAACTCCCAGGCGATTGCAGGTCCTACAAAGACTCGGTCTTTATTCTTTCTAAGCAAATCAAGTGCTTCGTCGTCTAGATAGTTAGCATGTCCAATATAATCTACTCCATGAATCACAGCTTGCTTTACTGCCGCAGCCGATCTGGAATGACAAGCTACCTTCATATTTCTTTTGTGAGCCTCATCTACGGCAGCAGCCACTTCTTCATCGGTATAAGTAAGTTGACCCGGTTGAGCGTGATCGCACATACACTCCCCGTCCAGAAAAATCTTCACTACATCAACTCGGTTTTTTGCCATGGATCTGACGCCTCTTCTGACTTCATAGGGACCATCACAAAACATCCCTAAGCCGTCAATATCGGGTCTGGCGTAATCCGGTGTGAGATCAGCATTACTTCCGGTAGATCCTAAATCTCGACCAGAAGCTTTGAGCCGAGGGCCAGGGATTTGACCATTTTTTATTGCATCACGCAAAAACACATCAATCCTATGTACTGATCCAAATCCAATTGCAGAAGTGAATCCAGAACCCAGCATTACCCGAGCATTATCCATGGAATTCAGCATCGCCTCCTCCACAGGAGTTTTTTCCAGCTCAGTTGGTCCGTTATTGGAGTAAGAAAGATGTGCATGCGATTCTGTCATACCAGGCATTAAGAACTGTCCATTAAGATCAACCGGAAAAAGATCTGTCGAGTTGTCTTTAAAATCTTTTGTGGGACCGCTATATCGAATCATGTTGTCTTTTATCAAAACAGTACCATCATCTATCAAGCTATCGTCGTTCGCTCTGAAAAGTCTTGCATTTGTGAGAAGGATGTTTTTCGTCATTATATATTCCTTGAGAATTTTTAAATGGATATACGAAGTAATTTCTCAGCGTTTCCAGTCAGCTCCCTTGCCATCATACTGAGTTCTTTGGGTGTATCCCATCCGCCTAAGTTTGTTCCATAAACTAATCGATCCTTGCCTATAAGCTCAACTAGTAGATTCTTAGCTGCATCGCCTTCGATATGGCTATCAAACCAAAGTTTCTTTAGTTCTGACTGGAATCCATTTTTCCTGATGTGATGGGGAGCCCAATCTCTATATTTACAAAGCAACTCAAACTTTTCCCAAAGAAGGGCTATAGCACCACCTCCGTGCGAGATACAGATATCTAGTTGAGGATGTCTCTGAGTGACTCCGCCAAGAATAAGTGTTGCTGCCGCAAGTGTCTCTTCATATGCGTATCCTAGAAGCACGGTTAAGTCGAAGCGGTCGAGACGATTATCTTCAGGTCCATTAATCCCTCCTGTAGAAGCAGGGTGAAGAAATAGTGGGACATCCAGCTCCACGATGGTTTTATAAAAATCGTCTAGCGAGGGATCATCTAAAGTAAAGGGGAAATCGGTTCCTGTACTAATTGCTGAGAGATTTAATTGCTTAATCGCTCTCTCTGCTTCTTTACACGCCGCCTCTGGATCTTGCATCGGTAGAGCAGCAGACCCTAGGAAGTAATCCTGGTTATTTTGAACTACTTTACTCAAATTATCGTTTTGTATCTGACAATATTTTGTAGCGGTCGAAGCATCAATTTTATGGAACATAGTCAAAGGATTGGGCGAGAGTAATTGCAGATCAATACCTAGATCTTGCATGAAATCAATCCGCTGCGAGATATCCATAAAGATCGTTCCACGATAATCAATGGAGTACATCTTATAATCACCAATTTCGAAGAATGGTATATTTTTATGATTTACTCCCAGCCTGGGTCCATAGTTGCCTGCGGCACCAAATGTTTCTTCCAATACGACATGGGCATGAGTATCTATTACTCGGTATCTTCCAGAGGGCTGGTTTTGCATCGAATCAGTCATATAAGTATTCTTTTAATTTATCTCATGCTTTTTTTTGCCAATTTTCTCGGTGAATATTATTTAACTTTAGCTCACTTTAAAAAAGAATGGATTTTCCTCGTTAGTAGTAATTCGAGTTATTTTCTTCCACTAAATATAGAGAATGCAAGTTAATGCGGTATAGCGCAAGCTATTATAGGATAACAAGAGTATGTAACCGCCATTTAAGAAGAAGTTAACCCCAATTATCAACGATAGGTAACTTTATGATTCGCAAGTATCTGTTTCTGGTTTCAGAGCGCTATGCTTTTCCCGTGATGAGACCAATCCAACAGGAAATTATCAGAAGAGGTGATCGGGTCGCTTGGTTTTTTGATCGTGAGGATGACGCTAAATATTTACGTGATGACGAAGATCGCCTCGAAAACCTTAACGATGTGCTGGTCTACGATCCCATTTCAGTCTTTGGAGTGAGTGATTTCATCTACGATTTTTTCCCTGGTACTAAGGTCATGTTATTCCATGGATTTAATGTTAAACCTCGCGCTGACAAAAATGTCCACTTTCGGCATGCTTGGCATTGTTATGATTTACTTTGCACACAGGGTCCTGACACAACGAAAGGTTTCACTAAGATACAAGAGAAAAATAAAAGCTTTGAAGTGGTTGAGACCGGATGGCCTACTTTTGATCCGCTCTCAAAGGCCGTATTTCAAAAAAATGTTAGACCAAGAATACTCTATACTTCGACTTTTAGTCCTAGTATGACTTCAACAAATAAGTTATTTGATGAGATAAAACGGCTTGTAATACTGAATACATGGGATTGGATCATCACGTTTCATCCTTTGATGGCAACCGAAGTGGTGGATAAATATCGATCGCTAACTACATACGATAACGTGAAATTTCTTGAGGGGGACAATAATTTTGTAGCTTTAACAACAGCTGATGTAATGTTGTGTGACACATCTTCTATTATTGTTGAATTTCTCTATCTAGATAAGCCAGTGGTGACTTTTAAAAATCGGATACCTGGTCCTCATCTAATAGACATAGATAGACCCGACAGTCTGCAGTCAGCGCTAACCCTAGCGCTTGCCAGACCAAAAGATTTGATGAAAGAGATCACTAAATTCATAAATTACCACAATCCTTATCGTGATGGGGAGTCTTCAAAAAGAGTAATGGATGCGGTGGAGAGACTCAATAGTGGGCAGATTGAAAACTTGGAACCTCAACCATTCAATATTTTACGGAAAATGAAGACAAGATTTCGTTTCGGATATCCTTTATTTGATGGGCTTTTCAGGAATCGCAGAGGCTGAATCAAAGTAATTTAGAATGCAAAATTGGCATCAATAAAGCTAGAAACATAGTACGTGAATTAATTTTTATAGATAAAATAAATATTTCTAGAATGTCAAAGTATGTTTGTGATGAATTCCTAGGAAAGCTTGATGAGTAAAATTTTTCTATTGAGTATTTGTCTTTTTCAGGTGCTATATTGTCACTTTTCTTGGAGTGCGACGGTGAGTGAAAAACGATTATCCCCTCGCAAGGCAATTTTTGTAATTGTCGATGGCATTCCTGCAGATGTAATAGAAAATACCGATACTCCGTACATCGACTCCATAGCATCCAGCGGAGGATATACTCGAGCTTATGTGGGCGGAGAAAAAGGGGAAGCCTCAGAAAGTCCTACGGTATCGGCGGTCGGTTACATGAGCTTACTAACAGGGACATGGGCCAACAAGCATAATGTGTATACCAATCAGGTGGAGAAACCAAATTACGAGTATTGGGATATTTTTCGTGTTGCCAAAATGTCAAATCCAAAGTTAAAAACTGCTATTTTCTCCACCTGGACAGACAATAGAACTAAATTATTAGGAGATGGACTACCCGAGGCAGGAGGTATAAAACTAGATTACTATTTCGATGAACTTGAGCTCGATAAAAATCGTTTTGAAGTTGATTCAGAGAGTGATCGAATTCGAAAAATTGATGATTTGGTGGCGGATAAGGCTTCGGAATATCTCCTAAGCCATGCTCCCGATCTTTCTTGGGTCTACTTGCAGCATACAGATGATGTAGGCCATCAATACGGCGATAGTGAGCACTTTCTTCAGGCTGTAGAGCTAATGGATTTTCGAGTCGGAAAAATTTGGGAAGCGGTTAGTGTACGCCAGAGAAATTATCATGAAGACTGGCTTATTATAGTCACGACAGACCACGGTCGAGGTTTGTTTGGAGGTCGAAGTCACGGAGGTCAATCAGACAGAGAGCGCACTATTTGGATAGCCACAAATAGTAAGGATTTAGCACCTCGTTTTTATAGATTACCAGGCATTGTTGATATATCGCCATCAATTAGTTTGCACATGGGCTTTGATATTCCAGAAGACATATCGGCTAACTTGGATGGTATCTCTTTCTTGGAATTTTCACCAATGTGATGAAATATTTAGGGTTTCTTGTGGAAGCGATTTATCTTCATAATGTGTATTCCAATCTACATGATTTTTTAATGATTCCAA
>CABYJX010000037.1 GCA_902519405.1 uncultured Gammaproteobacteria bacterium | reverse complement strand
AAGTGACGATGAAATCGTAGAACTAGAAGAGCTGAGCATCGAAAATAGGGTGCCTTGGTTCCACTGTGTTATCGCACGAAGTTTTTCTGGTATATGGTTAAGATCATTACTTTTGGACACTCCGTACAGTAAAACTTTATCTGGAAGAGCTCTACCGACACTAGCTGACATAAGAGTATCTCCTAAGTATTGCAAATCATTACTCATTCCTTCCGAGATACTGACTCTGATTATCGCTCTATCTTCTTCAATAACTATTGTCCAACAACTCTCTAGAAACGGTAATAACAGAGGTTCGGGAATCCATTTAGTGTACATATCTGTTGTTGGCAGAGAAGTTCTCCAATCCTGCATTTTCTGGTGCGTACAAACTCCAACAGAATAATCAGATTCATTTATCTTTAACGAGGAAAAATGTAGATTCTCTATATCTTCTGCAAATGTTTCTTCGAGCTGGAAAGGCAATGAAGACTCAAGGTGTTTTTGCTCATCTTTATTAATCTTATGATGAAGCAGTCGAATCTGATCTCCGGGCACTGCAAAAACAATACCTACATCGCTTAAGTTGTTGCTAAAGTCTTGCAGGCTTACCCCATCAAACTGATCGTCAAGAGATACCACTGTATCTGGATCACTTGATAATGTATAAAAAAAAGCACCCTGCTGATAGCGGAACAGGATAATCTCTTTAGTTAATCCTTCATTAGGCATAAATTCCTCATTAGACCACTAGAGTGGAATCGATGACCTCGTCAACGTTCCAACTCGCTGTCCCGAGCGTTCCAAAATACTATGTAGATCCATTTCCAAACCCTCCAATTCTACATTGCCAGAAAATCGAAAATATCTAGTAGATGTTCCCAAGAAAGATTTAAGTTCTGTAAGAGTTTTTCCCTGAAAAATAGGATTTTCCAACATAGAATCGACGTCATTAAAACCTACATCCTGTCTCTCCGTAATTAATATCCTCGCGTCCTCTTCCGACAAAGGGGTTAAATCGCCGTCTTCATTAAAAGTTCGAAAAAGGGGCTGTGCGATAGTATGAATATTCATCAAGCCTGGTTTTCTGGGCCAAACGGTTACGAGCGGTAACAATTGCTCATAAATTTGGGGTGTAATATGCCGCACTAAACGTAATTCACTGATACTCGCCATTGATCTATTCGCGGCTCGATATGGAAGCTGTTGACCGCCATACCACATGTCCTCGGCGCCACCAGATCTTGGTTCTTTATCGAAATCTATCCAGTCACCAATTGCCTCGGTCACCTCAATGGCCTGACTAACTGATAGTGAAGGCGACGTAACACACTGTATCAATCGTATAAATTGTTCTTGTGGACTAGAAAATTTCTTTGCTCCCGCCTCAGTGATCGAGTTGTGCGCCAAATGATTTAGATTAAATCTACCTGATAAATCCTCAATTGAACCAAATAAGACTCCACCCTCGTCAAGAGTGTAAGGCATCGTTGCCTGAGCCCAAAATTCTCGAAGATCGTCTCTGGGCTGCTCTAAGGTTGAATCTTTACGAGCATCTAACATCAGCGCTAATACAGCCAACTCTTCTGCACCGAGTAAATATTCGTAGGCTTGCTCTCTAATAATAGAATTAGCCATCTTTTGAAAAAATATAGAGTAAGACTTTTGTGTCACAACTAACAACGCAGCACTAACTGAGAAAATTAACATTGCTAGGATCAGCGCCGCGCCAGAGTGCTTTTTAGAGTTTGGTAAAATCATTTTCATTTCACTGGCATCTCGTATAGGCGTCTGAGCTCACCAATGTCTTCCAATACTAACGTCACTTCAATCGCTGCTGGTAAAGCAAGCTCACTGGTCGGAAAATCGTTAGTATGTACCCAATTATCCTGCCAATAAGTATAGTCAATCTCTATTTTTTCATTACCTCTCAGTATGCGAGTAGATTCGAGAAATAAGATTCTAAGGTCTGAAACTCCTTCTAAAATAGTATCCTGTCGAAAAAGCTCTTGATCTACTCTATCTAACGTAAAAAATGATTCTCGGTAAAGGTTGTCCTCTGCTAGGTAATAATTTACTCGTTGCAAATCGCTCCGTGAAATACCTACTGGATTACGCCAGCCTGCCCTAGTGAAACTTAGATCCCACTCTGCATAATCTCCACCGACTAATGCCGGCAATATATCTCCAAACTCATCTCGAATAGACCGATCTACCACTTGTCTCAAATCACGTGTCAGCATTCCAAACGCTCTATCAACCTCAGATAGTCTGCTTGTAATGACTCGCAGCTGATTTGTTCCTTCTATACCAACTGAAACACCAGTATATGAAGCAAAGCTAACAACTGCAGTAAGACTCAAGGCTACTAGAACTTCTATTAGCGTAAAGCCTCTTGACAAAACTTTTTCTCTAAGGGACATAGAGATTTAAGCTTATTTCAAAATATGCCAACTCAACCATCTAAATATGCCATACGTTTGACATTAAAAAACGCGTCCAATGTATGAATAGGAGTTTCATCTATACTCTTAGAATCGTTGACGGCGATCGATACTCTGAGTATTTCAGGTTGCTCTGTAGCTATAACATCTAACTTCCAATCCCATGTTCTTCCGCCCATCTCAGTACTTCCAAACTCTGTACCCAGCGACATCTCACGTCCGGCACTGGAGATCAAACGAAATTCTGATAACTTATTAGTGCTGACGTATTTCGCCACCATTTTATCTCGTAAATACATAGAATTATCTATTTGCTGCTGAAGAGTAACCAGCAGGGTACTCAACGCTATTGAGACCACAGCCAAAGCAACCAGCACCTCAACCAATGTAAACCCCTGAACCGATTTTCTAATCATCTCTTAAACTTACCCTTGTCATCCAAGTCATAGGAAGAGGAAAACTTACCAAAGATATTCCACTCAATTTCGTAAAGAACTTCTCCTGTTTCTCCTAATCTCCACAGCAGTCGACCTGGATTTGTCTCTCCACTGCTATAAAATATTATCTGAGGAGTTGAAGGGGTTTTCAAACGTTCGATATCTACGAAGGAAAAAGGACTATCATCTAGCTCTAATTCCACTCGGATTCTCGCATCGAAAAAGCCGTCAGCGAACGCATCTGCATCGATCTTGGGTTTTACCCAGCCATTCTTGCTCAATCTCGACCATCGATAATAAAAAACATCTTCATTTTCTTTACTCGTCCTTCCCACAAAAAGGCCGTAATCACGACCACTCAATTGCGCCTCATCAAGAGCAAATGATGCAACACGAGTCAGATGTTTGATCTCCGTCTCAAGTGTATCTCTAAATTGATCAGTACTGATATTAACGGAAACTAACTTCACCATAATCGACACGACAAAAAGTACTACTAAGATCTCAATAAGAGAAAAACCTGAAAGTTTGGTTCTCATAGTTTGTCAGACCCTAGATTCCCAATTTCCTAAATCAGCATTTTGATCATCACCACCTGAAATTCCATCCGCACCCAATGTATATATATCCACTGACGAATTTTCACCTGGAGAAAGATAGAGATAGGGCCTGCCCCAAGGATCCATAGGAATCTCTGCTAAGTATCCCCCCTCCTTAAAATTCCGAGGCTGCGGCCTCATTGAACTTGGTTCTACTAGGGCCTGTAATCCTTGTTCAGTAGTAGGATAATTATAATTATCAAGACGATAAATCTTAAGCGCTGTCTCGATAGACTTGAAGTCCGCATACACTTTTTGGATTCTGGCTTCATCTGTTCGATTTAGCACCGTGGGAGCAACAACACTGATCAATAAGCCCATTATCACTAGAACTACTAAGATTTCGATCAACGAAAAACCACTTTGCTTGGAGGTAAAAGATTTCATTTTTCTTCCTTATCTTACGATCGTATTTAGTTCAAATATCGGGAGTAGAATTGCTAGTACAATCGATAGAACAATTATCCCCATTACAATAACCATAAACGGTTCAAAAAGTGCAGTGATAGTCTCCAATGTAACCTCAAGTTCTCTTTCTTGTGTCTTGGCGGCTCTGGACAACATGCTCTCCAGCTCTCCACTAATCTCTCCACTGGAAACCATATATACCATCATCGGCGGAAAGTATCCGCTTGAAGAAAGTGCGCGGGTCAAACTGCCTCCCTCTCTCACCGAATCTGCTACCTCTATGGTCTGAGATTTAATTATTTCATTATCTAAAACTTGAGCAGAGATTCCTAAAGATTCAAGCAGGGGAACTCCACTTCCAAGGAGAATACTTAACGTGGATGCGAAACGAGCCGTATCAATAGAGATAATCAGACCAGAGATACCCGGAATCCGAAGAAGAAATTGGTGCCATTTTAATCGGTAAAACTTAACACTTAATAGCCTTCTAAAAATTACAAAAAGGGCGATACCAATTAGCAAAAAGAGGCTCCCATATTGGTTAGTGAAATCACTCACTTCGATAAGAAGACGGGTTAAAAAAGGTAACTGCCTGTCACTATGCGAAAAGATCCCTATTAGTTCTGGCAAAACGAACACCATCAAGGCAATCACCACGGCAATGGCTACTCCAATAAGAACGATCGGATAGATCATGGCTGTCTTCAGTTTTTGAGTGACATACTGTCTTTGTTCGATATAGTCCGAAAGCCGCTCCAATACTTGACCGAGAAAACCAGATCTCTCCCCAGCTTCAATCATGGCACAATACATCCGACTAAATGTTGAAGAGAACTGCGATAGAGAGTGTGCTAGCGTATGCCCCTCCACTACTCGAGAGCGGACCTGAAGTAGAAGCGCTTTCATAGATCCTTTCCGACTTTGATCAGCTATAGCTTGCAGACACTCATCTATAGGAAGGCCAGATTGTACTAATGTTGAAAGCTGTCGTGTGACCAACGTTAAGTCAGTAGCGGATAATCTCGGTTGGAAAAGAGCCCGGAATCCTTGATTTTCGATGGAACGGTTATGATTCGCCTCGGCTAATTTTACCGGCCTAAGATGCTTCTGCCGCAGTTGTATTCTGGCTTGACGAGGTGAGTCAGCCTCAAGAACACCGCGGACCAGTTTTCCTTTAGGATCTAACGCCTGATACTGATAGGCTGACATGAAACCTAAACCTAAATCTCCGAAGTGACCCGGAGAACTTCTTCAATACTAGTCTCTCCAGCTAGAATCCTACGTACGCCGTCTTTTCGAATCGGTGCACAGCGATTCTCCACAGATAAACGCATTGTTTGATCGTCAGCGCCTTCATGTATCAACCTTTGTAAATTTTGATCTATATCAATAAATTCGTATATTGCTGCTCGGCCTTTGTAACCGGATTGGTGACAATGATCACATCCTTTGGCATCGAATATCATATGATGTGCATGATCGATACCAAAAAGTTGACACTCAGATTCAGTAGCGTAGCGAGCCTCCTTACAGTGAGCACAAAGAAGACGAACTAATCTTTGAGCCATTACACCGATGAGGCTTGAAGACATAAGAAACGGTTCTATTCCCATATCTCTCAATCGTCCAATCGCACCTATAGCCGTATTGGTATGTAGAGTAGAGAGTACCAAGTGCCCGGTGAGCGAGGCCTGGACCGCAATTTTAGCGGTCTCTACATCTCTGATTTCCCCCACCATTACGACGTCTGGGTCTTGCCTCAATATAGCTCGAAGACCTCTCGCGAAAGTCATATCCACTTTCTGATTAACTTGCGTCTGACCTATACCCGGTAGACTATATTCTATGGGATCCTCTATCGTAAGAATATTTCTAACCGCCTGATTTAGATAAGACAGTCCTGCATATAACGTGGTCGTCTTACCCGACCCAGTGGGACCCGTGACAAGAATAATCCCATGAGGTCTAGATAAGAGATTCTGGTAGGAGGCAAGCATGTCGTTAGGCATTGTCAGTTGCGGTAACTCTAATCTGCCAGATTCTTTATCGAGTAATCGGAGCACTACTCGTTCACCATGGGCTGATGGGATGGTAGACATTCGCATATCTATGGCATGTCCAGCAATACGCACGGAAATCCTCCCATCCTGTGGTAACCGTTTCTCCGCAATATCCAATTTAGCCATCACCTTCAAGCGAGAGACTAGCAAAGGAGAAAGCATCTTCCTTGGCGTCAAAACTTCGCTTAAAACTCCATCTATTCTGTAACGCACACTCAGTCGATCTTCAAAGGTTTCTAAATGCACATCCGATGCTTTATCTCTAATAGCTTGAGATAGTATTGCATTTATCAATCGTATTACTGGCGCATCATCCTCTGCATCGGCAAGATCTCCAGAATCAGGAATCTCCTCTGCTAACCGACCTAAATCAATATCGGCACTAAGATCTTCTGCGACCTGATGAGCTTCAGCATTATCGCGCTGATAGGCATCTGATATCTTAATTTGAAATTCTTCTTCACTAACTATCTCTAATAAAAACTCATCGCCAATTACACGCTTTAATTCAGCATAGAGATCTAAGGATGGCCAATTAACCGCTAAAACTTTTAGTCTGCTTGATTCGACGGGTAGCAAAACGACTTTGTTCGATTGTGCAAAACCAAAAGGCAACCTGTCTCTACCTCCCAGAGAGTTTCCTCGTTCAAATAAAGTGTCTACCTTGGCTTCCACTAAGGAGATTCCTCGAAGTTCTGGATTTCCTCTAGTTGCTTTATCTGCTCTTCCCATTCGGGAAGTATTGGAATTACCTCGTCATCTGCCAATACTAAACCTTCACGACGCCTTCGGTCTTGCTCATTTTTTATATAGCGGTACTTCTCCGCGGTTGCGCCCGCTAATTGCTCGGCGTCTCTAATTACTGTAGATCGAATAAATATGAGCAAGTTAGTTTTTGAAACTGAAATCGAATCAGTACGAAAAAGTCTTCCGAACAAAGGGATACTTCCGAGAACAGGAACTTTTTGTTTCCCACTTTGGATATCATCCTTTATCAACCCGCCCAAAACCACAATTGCTCCATCATCCGCTAAAACCCTGGTCGATATCTTTCTTTCATTAGTTATTAGTCCTGTATTCCCCGCCGTAACACCTGTTAAATTTGATATTTCTTGAGTCAAATCAAGAACCACCGAATCACCCTCATTAATTTGTGGTGTAACGGTCAAGGTGATCCCAACATTTTCTCGCTGTACAGTCTGAAATGGATTTCGAGCTCCATCTCCTCCACTGGCATTTGTATAAGATCCCGTTACAAAGGGAACTTTTTGTCCAACTGTTATGTAGGCTTCCTGATTATCGAGAGTAAGTAGGCTAGGGGTAGATAGAATGTTCGCATTTGTTTGTGTTTCTAGTGCATTTAAAATGACCGTCATACTTAGCTCATCGTCCACAGTGCCCCAACCCAAAGATAGACCTGGATTCTGAACCAGAGCTCCACCGAGAACCGCTATATCTAGCTCCTCCCCTAACCCAGAAGAAGTATTGGTATCTTCCCCGGGAGCTCGAACCGAACTTGCAACACCACCCAAACGTGAATCATTACTGCTAACATTGCTACCATAGAAACCTTTATTATTGGCAAACAGCCATTGAAGTCCCAGATCTTCATTTTCTCCAACATCCATCTCTACAATAATAGCTTCCACTAAAACTTGAGCTCGACGAATATCAAGGCGTTGGATGACATTTAAAAGTGAAGCCATTTGATCGGGTTCAGCCGTGATAATAAGAGCATTAGTTCCTTCATCTGCCTCAATAGTAAATTCTGTTTTTCCCTCTTTGACATTCTTACCTTGGAGGCGGCTAATATTTGCCATTACTCTAGAGAGTACTTCGGACATTACAGCGGCTTGAGCGTACTCCAGATAAATAACTTGGACGTTTCCGCTTTGCTTCAACGGTGTATCTAGGTGGGTGATCAACCGCTTTACGCGAGCTACTTCAATTTCATCACCGGTCACGAGGACGCTATTAGTTCTGTTATCAGCAACCAAGACAGATTCGAATGCGCTACTTTCTCCCTGCTTTTGCTGACTTGCCGCAAGTTCCTGAAGCATTGCAACAACATCATCAGCTACCGCATATTTTAGTGTGACCACGTGCGTTTGTTTGATTGCTGAATTATCCATTCTTTTGACAATTTCGAGGATACGATCAATATTTGAAGCCACGTCTGCGATAATGATGGAGTTACTAGGTGTGTATGAGGCCAAGTGAGATTGTTGAGGTACCAATGGCCTAAGTACAGGTATAAGCTTGGCCGCAGATATATTTTCTAATCTCACTACTTGAGTCACATACTCGTTTTCACTAGTATCCCTTCGTGGATCAGGCGCACCCACAGGCGAAGTACGAGCTTCCTTGTTTTGTATGACACGAACCACCTCACCAGACCTAATAGCCGTATAATTGTGAACGTCCAAAATAGATAGAAATAGATCGTATAGCTCGGCCTTAGTTATGGGCTTAGAAGAAATCACGTTGACTTTACCCTTGACACTAGGATCAACAACTACCGTGCTACCGGTAGCGTCAGCGACAAATCTTATTAGCTCTTGTAAATCGGTATTTTCAAGATTAATTGTGTAGCCCTTATCTGCGTTGGATTCGGGCTGCGATAATCCTGATTGCACCAAAAAAAATAGGCCTAATATTCCAATCAATACATGACTAACATTAGATCGCCTGTTTACAAAAAAGAACATATCCACCTTGTTAAACATCCTCTAAATCAACACTCAACGAAATTATATCGTCAGCCCGAAGCAAACTCAGATTAAGAGCAGAGCTATCTTTTAATTCCTGGTAAAGCGAAACCGCACTGGACGGATCATCTAAAACGATTCCATTGACCTCAGTTATTATATCACCAGCGACCAATCCCAGCAGATTCATCAATTTGTTATTATCAGCAGAAGGTGCGACCTGATATCCGATCAAGCTACTCTCCCGCACCACTGGTGTTATACGAATCGATTTCATGAACTCAGCTGGGTCCGCATAAATAGCATCGCGATAAGCGGCTACCTGACGACCAGCAGTTCCTGAAAGTATTTTTACTGTCTCTGTTTGATTTGATTCCGAAAGTAAAGCTAACGGTTCCGAAAAAGTTGTCATAGGCTGTGATTGATCAAGCTCACTTTCTTCAAAGAGCGTTAAGAGCTCGTAGGTACCACCATTATCTAGCACCACGCTATTTTGCATCACCTTTGCTAAAGCGATTCGGCCACTATTCTTGATATTTATCCTATCTCCTACTGAATAGAGTCGCTGTTTCTCGTCATCTTCTATAATGGCAACTCCTGATCCGTCCTCAGAAAAAGCGACGACCCCCCTTAGTTCTAGATCCAGTTTAGTTTCAATAGCCGAAGACTCAATTCCCAGCGGTTGGTAGCCTGAGGAGTTTGTTTCTAGCCGCTGGCTAGCACTGGATCCAAATACTGCACGCTCTATAAGCTGATCAATATTAACCGGAGCAGATTGGACGGCGCCTAGTGGTCTAATAGGATTAATTTCTGGTGATGGTGTATCTCCAGTATTACTCGTCGAAATGAATATCAATAGGAGCTTCGCTAGGGTTACTCCCAACCAGACGGAAATCAAGCCGACAAGAAAAATCTTTACATATTTAGCCGATAATGAAGTGAGCCAAAACTTTTGAAATGAAACCTCCATCCCAAAAGTCTGTGACCTTATTTCGTAAAAACGGTCCATAAATTTAAGAGACAGCATATTTCCGCCTGATGACGCTTTCGTTGAACGTATGATTCATAGTATTCACTTACAATTACAAATTGATGACAATAACTGCGTGAGATTTAGCTTGCTATGTCAATTACTTGTTATAATTATCCTTCTTAAGATACGTAAAATCAGACCAATAAGGAAGAATACCTCGCTATCAATAATGGGAATTGTTCTCATTTCATCCTTACTGCGTCAAGGCAGCCTTAATTTGTCGCTATAACACCCTTTATTTCCATTTGTACCTCACGGTTCCGTTGAAAGTAATATCGGGTGCGCTTTCAACTTTAATATCTTCACTAAAGCTCAGATCAAAAATCAATTTTTCGTGTAGCTTGAATCGGAGACCTAGGCTCAGTATCGCAACTACTCTATCCAGCGGCTTGGTGGCGTTATTCATTAATCGATGATGCGCATCTAGCTGAATTAAAGCAGACATTCGGTCTGACATTTTTCGGTTTAAAGACGCACTGGAAAACCAGCGGAATCGTTCGGTATCTTTAATAGCATACCAATCACTGGTGCTGTAGGCGTAGCCAGCATGTATATTCCAACCAAAATTATGAAAAGCTTGGCTGACTCCTGACATATGCACGGCGAAGGAAATCTGTTCCGAACCAGCTCCCAGAAAACTCTCACTGTTACCCGATGAAAATATTACCCCCGATGCGAGGCTAGCCTTTAATACAGGACTGGAGTAGATTAAATAATTCGAAGATAGGCCAATATCCCCAACACCCGAACTAGGTGATGACAAGTCTAAAGTAAGCGAAGGTGTCTGATAGAAGTAATGGAGGTCATCATTCTGAAAATATTTCCTTTCCCCATCGGGCAAGCCCCACAAATCATGCCAATCACTAATCGTACTATCTAGGAAACCCTTATTTTGACTGACGATGGGTATGGATAAAGACACATCGAGCCTATCGGTCAGAGATCTTCGCCACTCCATCGTTATTTTGGTCGTCTGTCCGTCCAAAAAAAGACGTTCATTTTCGTTTTCTTGTATCACAAAGTGATTTGCTAGTGATGTATTTAAAATAATTACATTGGATCCTCTCTCCAGGACATCTGCACCTCTTGGAGGTGGAAAAGACGCACCAGCTACTGGGGATAAATTTTGCACATATAATGGTTCCTCAACAGCAACAGCATCATTGAGACTCCCCAATCTAAAAAGTGCAGCGAGGAACATAATTGAACCACTAATTTTTTTCATTTTGTATCTTCAGCAAGAAATTTTCGGGTGCAAAAAACTACGGATATTTTGGCTTATGAAGACCAAAAGTAAGCTCTCTGTAACTGCCGCTGGGTTGGAAAGTTCCAAATAAACGATCCCATGTAGCTAGACATACACCGAAATTGGGGTGGTTATGATCAATACTATGATGGAGTTGGTGCTGGGCGGGACTTATAAACCATCTTTCCATCACACCAAATGTCAGCCAGACATGCGTATGCCGCAAGTTTGCTCCGACTGCGTTAAAGACAAACCCTAACAGGTCTACGCCAAGAATGTCCCAAGTGGATAAATGAGGTCCAAAAAGCCAGACAAAGAATCCACTGACTATGCCAAAAACCAGGAATCCACGGAAGAAATATAATGCTGCCTCGACTGGATGAACGCGAAAAACAGTGATGGGCGTAAGCACTGTCGCATCATGATGCACCCTGTGAAACCGCCATAAGAAAGCGAATCGGTGCATACAGCGGTGCAAGGAAAAGCGAGACACATCTTCTGCCAAGAAAAATACCACCGCATATATTCCCGCGGAATAATAACTTGGAAGTGCAAGCTGAGGAGCTTCTCCAACGTAGTCATTCAGCATGTGACCGACTTTCATCGTCAACCATAGATGGCTACCGATCAGAGGCACCAGAATCAATACCCTAATAGAATTGTTAATGATGAGCCACTTAAGATCAATCAAAGTGGAAGAATTAAACCAATACCCCAGATTAAAGATGGAGGCTAGCTGAGCCTTTAAGTCGAACTTTTTATTTCGGATGGTGACTGCCATGGAGGCAAGTAAAAGAGACGTAATACAGCTCAACCAAAAGATACGTTTAGCTGGATCAAGCGGATAGAAAATAGGATCCAGCAAAGCTGATAGGGAAACTTCAAGATTCATGCTGAGTTACTTAGAATCGATACACAATCCTACCAACCACAGATCTAGGACGATTCGGCCTCGCTCCAAAGGGTCTATGGGACACTATAGCCGATTCATCTGTCACATTATGAACCACCAATCCTAACCGCATCTTTTCATTCAATTGATAGTTAGCACCCAAATCGAGGATCGCATACCCGTCTGAATGGAGATCTGCTACTACACTGCCGGATCCAGGGACTTCTCTTGTCTGTTCACGCATTTTAACCGTTGCGTCTATAGCCCAATTAGAAGTGGATAATCCCAGACGAACCTGACCTGAGTGTTCTGGAATATAGGGAACCGCATCGCCCTTTTGCACAAGACCCCATTGAGAAAAACCTGAGAAGAAAGCTGTTTCAAAGGATGCATCAGTATAGGTGTAAGTGAAATCTGCCTGTAATGTGAGTGAATCGTTTAGCGCCCAAATCATGCCCCCAGTGACTTCGGCGCCAGATACCTCTACCTCACCTCCATTAAATTCCTCCCCAGGTAGACAATCTGCATCACTCACCCTGCAACGACCAATCAAGTTATCGTAATCACTGAAAAATCCAATGACATCAAGTCGAAGATTATCCCTTTCGAATCGAAACCCGTACTCGAAATTAAGAGTTTCTTCGGACTCTACTTCTGATCCAGGACCAGGGGGTGAAAAGCCCTTATATACGCCCGCCAAGAAACCTAAATAATCTGTCGCTTGCCAAAACATTCCTAACCCTGGCGTAACTACTTCTTCAGATGATTTTTTTTCTAAGTTAGTTTTCTTATCAATTATCTCGCCCTCGATATTTTCATATCTAACCCCTGCGGTAACAGTCATATCTTTATATTCCAGCGAACTCGATAAGTATGCAGCATATGCCTCACTCTGGGCCTTGTTCAGCGTTTTACTATCTCTTACAACGCCGTCTGGTACTAATTTTTGATCAACCATGAGATAACTTATCGGTTGATGATCCCGCTCAACTTCATCTTTGTGATAACGTATACCTATATTCGTACCAATATCGAACGCACCTAGCTTTGCTTGATGGGAAACGCTCCACTGAGCGCCCGTTGACTCGAAACTGCGGTCGTTGTCGGTTACCTCAAGCAACTCGTCATCTGAAGCTTGGGAGTTCCTTGATCCACTCAAAATCTGATATTGCGTTAGAAATTGACTCGGGCTTCTTAAAACATTTTGTAGCGGCGGGCCTAAAATAAATCCATCCAACTTGTTCCAAGATCGATTGAATTTATTTCTATAGAGCTTCACATTGATATCGGTAGCGTCGCTGAGCCGAATACCATAGTTAAGATGTACTTTTGTGTGATCAGATTCAAATTTGGCCAACTGAGACGCTGGATATCTTCTCTCTGGAGATAAATCGAAGTCGGCATCTGTCAAACCAAGATAGGTTTCATCAGCGTCCTCTTCGCCGTAAGAAAGCTTTAAAAGAAAAACTTGCGCTACTTTAGTATCCGGTGTCCAGCGGAATTTAGCTCCGATATCATATCGATCAAAACCCGTATCTCCACCACCATCAATTTCTTTAAAGCCTGTGCTACCATATCCCAGACCATCAATAAGATAGCCAAACTCCTCGTTAGAATCTCCGATAGTACCCTGTATTTTATAAAATTCGTCGCTTCCCGCACTTAAATCTATCTCCCCAAAACCAGTATCTGGGATAGCACGCGTCACAAAATTAATAGCACCGCCCACTGTATGCGGTCCGTACTGAATAGCGGCTGGCCCCTTGAGAACTTCTATAGAATCAATACGACTAATATTTGGGATGTAATAGGCTGCCGGTGCGGCATAAGGCGCTGGCGTAATGAGTACACCGTCCTCCATGATGGTTATTTTTTGGCTTCTATCACCGGCGGCACCACGAATACCAATATTAGGCCTCAATCCAAAACCATCCTCTTCCCGATAATAAAGCCCAGGGACGAAAGTCAGTAGTTGACCAAGGTCAACGTGATCAAACTTTTCCATTTCATCATTGTCAATAAGAGTCCCAGAACCCGGTATCCTTTGCGCAGCGGCCTTATCTCCAATGACTAGTACCTCTTCTATGCTTGGAAAATTAATTTGGTATTCATTTTCTTGAGCATAGGTAGAAAAAGATGTCGCACAAAAATAAATGGTCGCAGAGGTAGCGATAAGAATATTTTTCATTAGTCATTATCCGATTGAGCGCCGCTAGGCAAATTAACATTAACAATAGTCACAAAATCTATTTTAAGATCATCCGTAATCCGCTTAATAAGCCCATAAATACTGCAAGCTGACAATGGATCCGCATTCTCTGGGTTCGCGAACGCGTTGTTACACTGTGATTCATCCTCGGAATCATCGATCGAATTCACCTGATCTATGACGGACGTGGATACCTCATCGATAGCGGAAATTACCGCCTGAGCGTTAGTCACTATTCTTTGAGAGACTTCTGGATACCCCTCTTCAGAAATAAAGTCATCAAAACCGGAGCCAGAGGCACCCTGAAAGACCTCCAAAAAGGTTTCCACATTATTTTTTATGTTAACAAACGACGTTTCGCTGTAGGGGGATTCAACGCTTCCAGGACAGGAAAACGCCGAGCAAGCGTCGTTAATACCTAACGGAATGCCGAGCTTTTTATCCTTCACACCTGTATCTACATAGAAAATTGCATCCGTAGTCATTTGCAAACTGTTACCCACATTACTCTCGGATATATACTGATAACGGAAATCGCCATCCGTTTGCAGCCAAGCATCTCTCAACTGCACGGCCGCTGAGGCTACATCTTCGGCGACAGCTAACGCGGCTTTACATCGATTTTGAACCCTGATCGTGTCATCAAGACTATTCCAATCAGCAGTCGTTGCTGCTTGGGGAGGACAAGTGTGATCAAGGGATTCATTAAAGAGTAAGTATTCGATACCACCGAGACCGCGTTGGTTAGTGGCTCGCTGGCTCACATCTAGCTCATCTCTGCCCGCCAGCACCGCCATCTCATCAACTCCACAGGAATTTAAGGCGCCCTCGCTATAGGACAATATTTTTTTTCTAAACGCGGATCCGTTATCAGTTGCCGGGCCGATAGCAAGCATCTCGGCTGCCTGAGCTACAGCCATAGTAGCTTTCCAACTGTCCTTCGCAAGTAACTCCTCTGAAGCTTCTTGAGAGCTACCGATCGCGCCACAGTAACTTGACAAACTTCCATCTGCAGATGCGAGCGATTGAGTCTGTATTACCAAGGTCTCGTAATTAGGAATGATAATAGTGTCGGCTATGTTAGCGAGCATATCGGTCGTACTGAATTCCCCCTCGTCGCCACCATTATCGATAACAGGAGTATCGTCATCGCCGGGCGAGATTATTGGATCACTTGCCTCTCGGGAGCTATCGGTGCATGCACCTAATCCAGCCACAAAAATACTGAGGAGCACAAATCTTGCTAAAAAAACGAAAACTTTCATTGTTTAATACCTATATAAATGAGCTTCTGGAATCATTGCTTCCTTACTCTTCTAAATAAAATTCTTAATAAGAATTAATATTATTTAGATTTGTGATCATTGTAATACGATTTTGATAGCTTTTCAGACCATTTGACTGAGACACAGACCAGAGAATATTGTTTGTTAGAAAAATAAGGCGCCTAGTAAGGCGCCTTATTTTGTTTCAACAGCTAAGACCTAAATCACCAAGATGCGGTTACCTCTGCACCAAATCCATACGCTGTCTGCAGAGTATCTCGTGCACTCGTCAGGTCTGCAATGTACTTATCTATCGCATCTTGTGCGGTGGCAGTAGTAAATGCCACGCCGCCCTGAGACCCGTCCGCAAGTACCGGAGCATCGCCCATTAGAGTAAGAATGGTCTTCAAGCTATCCAGATTAATGCCATCGACCGATCCATCTCTGAATGGCGACTTAGGACTAAATTGTAATCCCAAGGCAAATCCCTTCATCTCGCCCCAGTGCTTGGCAAGAGTCGTGAAGTTGCTAAGATCTGCGAATTTTCCATCGCTAAAGCCA
>CABYJX010000036.1 GCA_902519405.1 uncultured Gammaproteobacteria bacterium | reverse complement strand
ATTAGCTGCAACTGGATTCCTAGCAAACCACGCAATAATGCCTTCTTGATTGCTACTGGACACTGATTTCAGATGCCGGCTACTACGGCATCTTTTTTCTCAGATGCTACTTCATAAAGTGGTTCTGACGGTTTTTTAGGTGGCATTCCATTTTCGTGCAGTTCACTGGTTTCTGTTTCGGATACGATTTTTACCTCCGCACCCACAATCTCACCGCCTAGCGTCGTGAGTGAAATTTTTTCTCCCTCGTTAATACCGTTGGACACAAACGCCAAATCACCTCCCGTTTTGAGTAGGGCTACCTTGCGTATTCGGAGCTTATTATTTTCATCAACAACCAGCACCTCATTTCCGGTTCGAAGAACATATTTTGGGAGAACTACCAGATCTTCAATTGGCCTACCTAGAATATTTGCATTAACAAACGTACCTATTCTGAGAGGATAATTTTTGGACGAATTGAGTGAATAAGGATCTTGAATGTAGGCAACGGCGAATAGTGTCCTTGACCTTTCATCAAATATCCCCTCAGTGCGATTCAAGGTAGCAGTCCAGTGACGAATCTTCCCATTTGTATCGGTATAAAGATCAATCACTTCTCCATTTTTTTCGCCAATTTTAGGTAGCTGAAGATACGGAAGCTTTCCCTGTGGGATCGGCAGTCTGACCTTTGCCACTTCAACTGAAACGACGGTTGCAACATTTACGCCTGGACTAACGAATTGTCCGAGATCCGCTATTCTTTGCGTTACTAGCGCATCATATGGAGCTCGTATCAGGGTCCTATCTAAATTATCGTGAGCAGTTCTTAAGTCTGCTTGAGCCGCGCGCAACTCAGCTTCAGCTAGCTCCAGCTGTGGTTTTCGGAGGTAGAGATCACTGGCTTCTTTGTTGCGTTGACTACCTTTGGGAATTTTCAACCACTCCTCGCGAGCAACTTTGGATCGCCCTTTCTCCTGAATGAGAATGCTTTCGGCTGCCTCAACCGCAGCTTCAGACTTTATTATCGCCGTTTTATAATCTCGGGGATCAATTCTCAGTAGAATTTCATTTTTTTTTATAAATCCGCCGACCTCGAAGTTCTCGGCTAGCTCAATTATCTTCCCTTTCACTTCCGATTGTAATTGGGTTTGATGTACTGCTGATATGTTTCCCTGCGCTTGTATGGGGATACGGATGGTCTCTTTCTTCGCGATCGCTACGTCTACGGTTATCGGATTGTATACTGGCTCGGTAAGCGCAGTGGTGGGCCGGAGCAAATATAAAATGGAACTTACTACTATAGAAAACGCTAACAAGCCTATTGAGTAAATTAGTTGCTTGGGCAAATTTTGCATCGAATTTTAACCCGATCCTTTTTCTAATGCTCGGTGTATAACACAGAGGACCCATACTGCGCAGTAAAATAGTGATGATTGTCAATCAAAAGCAAGGTGTTATACGCAGTTTTAACTCAAATGGGTCACATATATTTGATCTAGTTTGAATCCTAGCATCGTCCTTACGGAAGACAACACGAAAAAAAATGATATAAAAATGTTATATTCTTCTTATCTTGAGTGATTTGGGAGTTTTTAGAATGAGTGTCTATGTCGTAAATCACCCGTTAGAACTTCTTCAGAGTCCAGGAGAGGAACTTGGACCAACTGACTGGTTGCTTGTTGATCAGGTACGAATAAATCAGTTCGCTGAAGCTACGGGAGATCATCAATGGATCCACGTGGACGAAACGAAAGCAGCTGAGGGTCCGTTCGGTAACACAATTGCACACGGTTATTTAACATTATCGCTCGCAAATTTTTTCCTTCCTCAACTGCTTCAGGTAAAAAATATATCGATGGGTGTAAATTACGGATGTGATAAAGTCCGTTTCCCTGCCCCTGTACCAGTGGATAGTCGGGTTAGAGCAAGTGGCGAGATCATCAGTGCGAAAGGCGCTAAAGGAGGAGTTCAGATAGTCGTAAGAGTTTCGATAGAGATAGAGGGAGAATCTCGTCCAGCGTGTGTCGTTGATACTGTAAATCTTTTCTACGCATAGTGACCAGTAGTTTAGAAATGATAGAGACCATTGATGCTGTTACACCATTGAGATTCGCTGCTACAGTTATATTGATTAGAGACGGCACTAGAGGCTTAGAGGTTCTTCTTTTGCAGCGGAGTTCAGCATTAGAACATATGGGTGGAGTATGGGTCTTCCCAGGTGGCAAAGTTGAAGCTACTGATCAAGAAAATGCCCATGATATTTTGGAAGCCTCCAGGCATACAGCTGTTAGAGAAACTTTTGAAGAAACGGGAATTAAACTTATACCAAAGAGCTTGTACCCATTCTCACACTGGACGACACCAGAGGGAGTGAAGAAAAGATTTTCGACCTGGTTTTTTGTAGCGCACGTCAATTCAGTTTGTGAAGTTTTGGTCGATGGCAGTGAAATAACCGATTATCGATGGATAGAAGTTGCCACCCACGTACCGAAATTAAATAGCGAATCAAATAAAATTCGACTAACGCCACCGACTTTCATAAGCCTACTAGAACTTAGTAGTTTTTCTAATAGCCTCTCTGCACTTGAAAAACTGCAAACTCAGCCACCAAATTTATTTTTACCGAAAATGGTTTCTATTGAGGAGGGACTTTGCTTCTTATACCAAGAGGACGCTGCCTATAATAATCTTGAAATAAATACGATCGGCAATCGCCACAGGACCTATATGCGCAACAACATGCTGGAATATATCCGCGAGATTTAAAATCTAACTCATAGGAGATTTGTCTAAGAATGAATTATAGAAAGATTCGCTCTGTACTGTATGTGCCAGGGGACAATGAAAAAGCTCTAAAGAAAGCTAGTATGCTTCCGTGTGATGCCGTGATGTTCGATCTTGAGGATTCCATCGCTGATGAAAAAAAAGAGCTAGCTCGAATATTAGTTAAACAGGGTATTAATGATTACGATTATGGATCACGTACACTCATAGTTAGAATAAATCGCCTAGACAGTCCGTGGGGCGAGGAAGATATTAGAAGTCTGACTGGCACAGATATTAATGCTATTTGTATTCCAAAAGTCGAATCAGCTAAGGAATTAGAGCTTATTCGCTCGAAGTTGGCGAAGCAGTCTAACGAGAGAATACCAATTTGGGCCATGATAGAAACTCCCAAGGGAATAATTGATGTAGTTGATATTGCGTCTGCGCAAGGGCTGGGAGCTATTGTGGTGGGTACTACAGACCTTTCTCATAGACTCCGCTTGAGGAATGCATCAGGAGGTAATCGAGCAGGTTTGTATTATTCCTTATCGCGATGTGTTTTGGCGGCACGGTTGATCGGAATTGAGATCTTCGATGGAGTATTTTTAGATTTTTCTGATAAAGAGAGTTTTATAGCACAATGTGAGGACGCTAAAAATTTGGGTTTTGATGGTAAAACTTTGATTCATCCAGCACAGATTGAGATTACAAATAAGGTGTTTGGTGCATCCTCTGAAGAAGTGGAGAGGGCTCGCAAGATTATTTCAGCTTGGGAGGAGGCTACGGCCATGGGTAAGGCGGTAGCGGTGGTGGATAATCAACTCATCGAATTGATGCATATAGAGGAAGCAAAACAGATAGTTGAATCACATTCTTAAACAGCAACAATAACCGCGCTGCCATGGCCAAAAAGTCCTTGATTTGCGGTGATCCCGATCTTTGCATTTTCGATCTGACGTTCTCCAGCTTGCCCTCGAAGTTGAGTTGTGAGTTCGCAAACTTGTGCAAGTGCTTGTGCGGGCACTGCTTCACCGAAGCTTGCGAGTCCTCCAGATGCATTTATGGGAATCTTGCCACCAATGGAGGTTTCTCCCTTTCTCAGTAGCGAGGCTGCCTCGCCCCTTGAAGCGAGACCTAAATCTTCGATCCAATCTAACTCTAGTGCTGTTGAAAGATCGTAAACTTCAGCTAAGTCAATATCCTCAGGACCTATACCAGCTTCCTCGTATGCTTTGCGAGGCAAGTTTTCTCTAAAGGATCGATGCTCTACCCCCTCTGCGGCTGCAGAGTCGGTAGCGATATCAGGCATTTCGACAATACCACTTGCAAATACGGGAGTAGTAGTAGAAATTGCAATGACTCGAGGCGCACTACTTTTACCAATTCTTTTGGCATACTCTACGCTACTTACAATCAATGCTGCGGCACCGTCACTTGTGGCGCAAATATCCATTAATCTGAGGGGATCAGCGACGACTGCTGATCCTGCAACTTCCTCAGCCGAAAAACATTTCTTATAACGAGAAAAGGGATTTTTACTACCCGCTTTCGCATTTTTCACTTTTATTGCGGCAAAGTCGTCTAATGTGTCGCCATAAAGATCCATTCGTCTTCGAGCATATAGGGCGAAATAAGTAGGATTAGTAATTCCCAAGTAAAATCTAACCCAATCCGGATCGTCCGGTCGATATCCTCCAGAAGGTGCAAGAAAACCTTTTGGTGTTGTATCGGCACCAATGACAAGAGCAACTTCGCATGCACCCGAAATAATTTTATCTCTTGCCGCTGCTAAAGCTTGAGACCCTGACGCGCATGCGGCGTAAGATGTATTCACCTCAGCACCCTGCCAACCTAATGCCTGAGCGAAGGTTGCTCCTGCAACATAACCAGGATACCCGCATCGAACTGTAGCACCTCCGGAGACGAAGCGAATGTCTTCCCAGGACACATTGGCATCTCTCAGCGCCATCCTTGCCGCCGCAAGACCATACTCAGTGAAATGCTTACCCCACTTTCCCCAAGGATGCATGCCTACACCAATAATCGCCACTTCATTTTTCATAACGGAGATTCCTAATAAATTGCTATAAATCTTTCGGACGCCACTTCCAAATCATCTTAACTTCATCTTCGGTTTCATGAAGTGGCTCAATCACGAGTTCTACTTGCATTCCAATCGCCAAAGAGTCGACATCTGTCCCTGTCGCTACCTGACCGAGTACGATCAATTTCTCAACCTCAAGTTCGACAGCTGCGATTGCGAAAGGGATGAAGGAGTTGTCCACTATATATGGAGCAGGTGGTTGATAGCAGGCGTTGGTATAACTCCAAATTCGTCCCTCTCGACTAAGAGATGTTTCTGAAAACTCCGTGCTTGAACAGCGTGGGTTTCTGCATTCACGATCGTTTTTAGGGAAGAAGTAAGTCTGACATTTCTTACACTGACTGCCGATTAATTGAGGCTTTTTGCCAATTTTGTACCACCCATCTATTGCAGGTGTTTGAGCTTTTCTTAGCATATATTGTACCCCCCCCTCGATGTGTCAGGTTACTATTGTGTCTCCTATTTGATCAAGAATATATATTGCCAAATTTTTTCATATCCGATCTTATTGGGTAATTAAGATTATAATACTTAAAGATGTAGTCTCAGAAAGGTAATAAATAATGTCAAAGTTTGCGATAACGGGCGGAGCGAGGGGCATAGGTTTAGCTTTACGCGATTTACTTATGTCTGAAGGACATGATGTTCTGACAATAGACCTAAACGGGGGAGATATAACTGCGGATTTATCAAATATCAGAGGTCGAAAAAAGGCTGTTGAAGCGATCAAAAAATGGGCACCTAAAGGTCTACGCGGATATATACCTTGTGCCGGGTTACCGCCAGTAGCAAAGCCTATTGAAAAAATTCCAAGTGTTAATTTTTTTTCTGCGGTAGAGACGCTTGAAAATCTGCGTCACCTTTTGTCGATGGACAGAGGCTGTGCGTTATTGGTAACTTCCAATTCAGCACCTATGTTGCCTCATGATGATCCCTTCGTTTTAGAATGTCTTGCTCGAGACGAAGTAAAAGTTGGAGCCCAGATAACCGCTATAGCTGATGGTCATATCGCATATGTAGGTTCGAAGCGTGCACTTGCGATGTGGATGCGCCAAAATGTCGTATCCTATGCTAATCAAGGTATACGATTAAATGCTATAGCGCCGGGGATTACACAAACGGGTTTGACGGACCAAGTTTTTAATGACCCTGTACTGGGTCAAGCAATGAGAGATTTTGAAAAAAGTGTTCCTGCTGGCGGATCAACAACGCCTGAGACGATAGCAGCTGTAATGTGTTTTTTATTGGGGGATGCAGCCAAGTTTGTTTATGGTGCAGTGTTTTTTGTTGATGGTGGCTCTGATGCGATGCTTCGTCCGAAACATTTTTAATTTAAAATCTAAAAGTGCACAAATTTTCTGCATTATTTATTGAAAAGGCAGTGGATCCAGAAAGGGGGTGATAGCGGTTAAAGCTTTTTGATATATAGCTGCTACTGAGGTCAAATTATTCACTTCTCTTCGACGCGAAATCATCGTGACTGGAAAAAGAAAATTTGAGGAATTTTTATATCTAAGTGCTCTGCTACGCCCAATGTGGTCTCTATAGACAATCCAATGCATTCCTAATTCGGTCGCTAATAGGTCGCCCATGATAAACCCCATTGCTTGGAGTTCTGATTTCATATCATTCTTAACTGTTCCCGAGTCAAGCAGCCGTTGTAGAACAGCAAGGTCATGATCTACGTTGCCATTGAAGCTTTGACCTGTTGATCTTGCAATATCCTCAATTATATATTTTTGCAATTGCATATATTTTTTGTCCAGAGGAGTTATTCTACTGATTGAATTATCCTCTGAAGAGTTTGTTTTTAGACTAAGTGCAGTTAAATGTATGAGAAGCAAGCATATTAGTAGGTGATAGGAAGCGCATTTTGAAAAACCAGAATAACGATTAATCATAAGTGCTCCCTGTTTTACTGCATGTAATGCTATTATAGCCGGGAGTTTATGTATTTTATATGTGGGGCTTTGGAGCGGTGATTATTACCGGTAGTATCGTGGCGCTAGTTACGCCCATGAATGAGAATGGTAGTATAGATGAATTGTCACTCGAGCGACTTGTCGAATGGCACGTGGAGTCAGGGACATCAGCGATTGTAGCTGTCGGTACTACTGGTGAGAGTGCCACACTAGATGTAGACGAACATTGCCAAACTATTCAGAGAATTGTTTCTTATTCGGCAGGGAGAATTCCCATTATCGCCGGTACTGGGGCGAATGCGACCACTGAAGCAATAGAGCTCACACGAGGAGCTAATAGAGTTGGTGCCAATGCCTGCTTGCTGGTCACTCCCTACTACAACCGGCCAACTCAAAAAGGACTTTATGCGCACTTTGAGGCAGTAGCTAAGGCGGTTGACTGTCCACAGATACTTTATAATGTGCCTTCTAGGACCGCTGTGGATATGAGTAACGATATTGTTCTAGAACTGGCCTCAATAGACAATATTATTGGTATAAAGGATGCGACAGGCGACGTCGAGCGCGGTTCGGCTTTGCTTGCGGATAGTCCTGAAGATTTTGCCGTCTATTCGGGTGACGATTCCACAGCTGTAGATTTAATTTTGGCCGGAGGGCATGGGAATATTTCAGTTACCGCAAACGTGATTCCGAAAGAAATGGCAAAGCTAATAGATTTGGCATTAGCGGGAGATGTGGAGCGCTGTAACAGGCTTGCTCGAGAAATGTCAGCATTGAATTCAGCATTGTTTCAAGAAGCTAATCCAATACCTATAAAGTGGGCTATGGCGCAGATGGGGCTTATTCCTCCCGGGATAAGACTCCCTCTAACAACCTTAGCTGATGAATTTCAGCAACCGCTTAGGAATGAACTCAAAAATTTTGGGGTACTCATATGATGATATATATGAAGATTTTTCGGGTGCTGACTTTCCTGTCACTTTTTTTAACTAGCGGCTGTGGTTGGCTTCTTGGAGATGAAGGCTTTTTTCGAGATAAATCCGGCGACTACAAGACCACTCCGGAATTTGATGTTATGGAAATCCCGTCGGGTAAAGAGTTCTCAGATTTTTCCGAAAACTATCCTGTCGCGAAAGTTAGCGATACTCTAACTAGCTTATCTAGCTCCGATGCTCCTAGACCAATGCCGATGACAGCAAATGTTGGCGAAGATATAGTACGTATTCAAAAACTAGCTGATGAGCAATGGGCTTTGATAGAGGCCTCACCTGGCAAGCTATGGCCCAAGGTGCGAGCATTTTTGATAGCTGCCAATCTTTCTCTTAGCCGGATAGATGCGCGGTTGGGAATTATGGAAACTGACTGGTTGAAAATTCAAGATCAGGAACTCCTTTCTCGCTTCCAATTTCGTATCGATCGAGGTGTTCAAAGGGAAAGTAGTGAACTACATATCCTACAGATGAATCGATCCAATGATGAGTCTAGTTGGCCGAAAAAATCCGATGATCTCTCACAAGAAACTCAGATGCTCAAGGATATTGCTCAATATATTGCAAATTCCAGTGAGACAGACTCCGTATCAATGATTGCTGATAGTTCAATAAGTTCATTGGGACGTATAACCCTCAACGAGGATTCGAATGGGCAATTTTCTCTTTCTCTAACACTACCTTTCAATCGATCATGGGCTTCGGTGGAACGAGCGTTAGAGAGATCATTATTTGAAATAACTGATCGTAATCGCAGTCAAGGTACTTACTATGTCACATATATAGGACCGAAAAATGAGGATGAGAGTTGGTTTGACTGGTTATGGGGCGAAGAAAAGGAACATCCGTTAGCGGGAAAAAAATTCTTTTTGAATGTGCAAACTGTATCAGGCGATGAGGTTAAGATAAGTATTTTAAGGACAGAGGAAGATCCAGAATTTGATGGTAGACAGGAACAAGCGCTCTTGTCACTTTTGAAGGGGAACATAACCTAATGCGTTTCGCTTCCTTAGGGAGCGGTAGTCGAGGTAACTCAACGTTAGTTGACTCTGGGAAAACTTCATTGATGATTGACTGCGGTTTTTCAAGGCGCGAAGTCGAGAGACGATTGTTAAATTTGGACTTCCTAGCAGAACGACTAGATGCTATTTTAGTCACGCATGAGCACAGCGATCATGTGGCGGGAGTTGCTTCTTTAGCCGATGAGCTTGGAATAACCGTTTATGCCACCCATGGTACGGTTGCTGAGAGTTCACTTAACTCAGTTAAGCGATTATGCCGATTTAATGCTGGTCAAAAATTTTTAATTGGAGATATAATCGTGCAGTCGGTGTCAGTTCCCCATGATACTCGCGAACCATGTCAATACCGCCTTTCTACAGAAGGATCTACTCTGGGTATCCTAACTGACTTAGGGTTCATTACTAAACATGTAGAGGAGTTTTTTAAGTCCTGTAATAGCTTGATTCTGGAATTTAACCATGACGATATTTTGCTTGAAAAAGGGCCGTATCCACTGAAGTTAAAAAAACGCATCTCTGGGAAGATGGGACACTTGAGTAATGTTCAGGCGGCGACTTTCCTTACAAAAATCGTGCAAGATAAGTTTAACTTAGTAGTAGCCCATGTCAGCGACAAGAATAATACCAGGGAAAGTATAATGAAATCTCTAGAATTCGTTAGCACTCGGCCTAACTATCAGATATTTTTTGCTGAGCAGGATGCGGTATCGGGATGGTTGGAAGTTGCAAAAATATAGCTAAAGATCTTTTCAGATTAACTTCTTGGGTTATTTACAAATTTAGATTTCGGATTTTATAATCTGGCCCTAACCGGTCGACGTTTTTCCAAGGCAGTAGTGGTAGGCCAGTTTTAACTTTAAAATCAGAGTACTTGATTTTCAGATTCAAATCCAAGCTACAAAAAGCTAGTATAAAATTGCCAAGCGGGCGATATAGAAAGAATTGTCCGTTTTGAAGATTTTTAATGCTGTTAATCGTGAATTTGGATTCCTCAATGAGGAACTCGATATTTCGAATATTTGGGATAAGCGCTTCACCATTCGCTTTTACCCATGCCTCTTTTAGCGTCCAGAGTCTGTAAAACATAAGAGCATATTTTTTTCCTTTGTATTTTAATAGCGCTTCATTCTCAACTGAAGAAAAAAAGCGTGCAGATATACGAGGAAGATTTCTTCGAGAGAAATCGATTTTTTCAATGTCTAAACCTATTGAGTTAGTCCGTGCAATTGCTAACGCTATAAAATCATTTGAATGGCTTAGATTGAATTTATATTGCGAAAACTCTTCTAAATATGGCTTTCCATTAGTATTACGACTAATTCTGAGGTTCTTAGATTTCTCGCCAGTCTTAATGGCCAATTCTGAATAAAGAAGTGCGAGTGATATAAGTCGGTTCTTCCATTTCACACCTGAAAATTTAGTTAACCGGATTTGTTCCTTATACGGAAGTGCGGCTAGATATTTCAAAAGGAGTGCTTCAGAAATAGGTTCCCTAGCATCACACAAAAAAAGGTCTATTTTATTTACAGACATGCACGATATATCTCTGGTTGATGAGACGAAAACATCTTATTGAAGGTTCACTTTTTTCCACCTTCGGTTGCTCCATAGCCATGAAGATGGATCACTTAATATCGCATTTTCTGATAACCGAACATATTCTTTGGTGATGAAGTTGGATGATTTTTTATAAGGTGGCCTCGCTATTTCGAAAAATTCTATTTCATAGTATCCAACCTTTGTTCTATGACACTGCGCAAACACCACGGCGAAGTTAGTCATTTTAGCTAGTACTTCGCCTCCAAGGTAGAAAGGGACTTCCCGGTTAAAAAATGGTAACCAGATAGAGCGAGCTCCTTTTGAAGGAGCTTGCTCAGCGACCATCGCAAACAGCCTAAATTCCTTCCTTCGTTTTATAACGTCTCTAGTTGAATCGACTACTTTAAGTGGTCTAGCTCCAAATCGGGAGCGGATGATATAAGCTAGGTCATCTGCAGCTTTATTTCGAAGTGGCTTATAAACAGGGTCTATGGGTATTCCCATGCCTAAAGTGGTACCGTGTAACATCCACTCCCAATTGCCTTGATGTATTGTTAGTACAATAACTGAGCGAGTATAGTTTTCACTGATTTCTTGCACGAGTTCTGGGTTTCTTATCTTCACTCGATTGCTGAACTCAGATTTAGGTAAACGTGTAGCCTTTATAATTTCCACCGCTACCCTACATAGATGTTTATAGAAATCTTTTTCGATATTTTTGATTTCTGAGAGGGGAAGATCGGGGAATGCTTTGGTTAAATTGTCCCTGACAATTTTTCTTCTGTAACGAGCTATGTAATAGAGAAAAAAAGATCCAATTAGAGAGAAAAAATATAAGATCCCTAAGGGGATTAGAGCGAGGCTAGAATAGACTAAATATTGCAAATTACTATCACCTTATTTTTTTTCACAATGTGCCGACAAAAGGACTTTCTTGATGCTTTTGAGTTGCAACTTACTCAAACATTTCAAGTCTGGATTATATGATAGATCGAGTTCCTGTAATTGAGCTAATTTTAACAAAGGGGTAACGTTGATAATTTTATTATGAGAAAGTAAGAGTATCTCTAGCCTTTGAAGAGATCGAAGTTTTTTGATATCACTAAGCTCGTTGTGCGATAGCTTTACTCGTCGTAAATTAGAAAATTCTTCTAGTCCGCTTATGGAAATAATCCCTGCATGACTGCAGTTAAGATTCTCTAGCTCGAAGCTGTGTGCGATATTATTGTCTACGATTGCTTGGGCGACACATCTGCTCAAATTTTGGTCGCCGATTTGATATCCTGTGAATAAGGGTGCGGGAGTCTTAACAATCTTGCCATTTAAAGTGAGATCATAAGATTTACAGGAAAATAGTAGGCCGGTTATAAAAATAATTTTAAGTTTACTAAGTTTTTGGAGAGGAATAGTAGTTATACTCTCAGAGTTCACAGCTTTACCTCGCTGAAAAAAATAGCGACAAGAAGTCTGCTTTAATAAGCGGAGTATAGTCCAATTGACAAGTATATATAATAATTTTGAGCCGATAGTTTATCCTCGAATTATAATTTATCCGTCTGATGAGTGCTCGGTAGACATAGCATCAAAAATAGCCAAAGAGCTCAAGTCGCCCCTTTCAGATTATTCTGCGCAAGATGAAAAATTATCTAATTTTGATTTCAGTCTAGCAGTTAGTCGTGAAGGTTTAATTTTGCGGCAGATCGATTCCGGACTGACTTTCTCACTTGATTTTTCGCGGAATTCTATTAAATATCGTGTGCGTAGCAATCGATCGGAGTTGCTTGGTCGTGCTATTGGGATTAAAAGTCGTCGCCCAAAAAAAGTGATTGATGGTACAGCTGGTTTTGGTATGGATAGTTTCATTTTAGCTAATTTAGGTTGTTCTTTAGTATTATGTGAACGCAATGTAATTATTGCCACCATGCTTAGTCATGCAATTGAGTCTGCAAAGCGCAGTACTGAACCATGGCTAGCTGAATCCGCATCTCGGATGTCACTAATGAGACAAGATGTTCGAAGTCTCCCCACTGAATTAGTGGATAACGTTGATGTGATTTATCTTGATCCAATGTTTCCAGAAAAAAGAAATAACGCTGCATCAAAAAAAGAAATTAAAATCCTCAGGTCTTTACAGCCGAACGTGTTTTTGGATATTGACCAGAGCGAACTTTTGAAATGGGCTCTTGATCAGAATGTGAAGCGTATAGTGTTGAAGCGTCCTATCCGAGCTAAAGTCATTGGTGAGAAATCCCTTTCGCATCAGTTATTAGGAAAAATAATTCGATATGATGTATACCAGAGATTAGGAAAATAGCTTCGTCAAGAAGAAGACTATGATATTTATTTGTAAGATGTACAGTATGGTATTATCCATAGAATCAGGAGTTCAAATTGATACACAAGCGTATCCAAACGGTTCTTATTACAGGAGGCTCATCAGATTTAGGTGAGGAATTTTGCCGACAGTTAGCGCAGTTTGAAATAACGCTAATCGTTGTAGCGCGAGATGAGAAGCAAGTCTACAACTTACAAAGAAGAATTGGTCCGACATGTGCTTCAATTGAGCCAGTTTTGGCTGATCTCTCTACAGTAGCTGGTATTGCTCTCGTACAGGATATAATTCGGCAAAGATCTCCAGTAGATTTATTGATAAATAACGTGGGATGTAGCGCTCACGGATCCTTTGCGGACTCAAATTTAGCTGCCCAGCTATCAATTGTAAGCCTCCAAATTGATGCAACATTATCTTTAATCAGGGGGGTATTGCCATTTATGGAAGAACAAAACTTTGGGTATATAATTAACGTATCTTCTATTGGAGCTTTTACTGCAATGAGGAGAGCAGCTGTTTACGGAGCTACCAAAGCCTTCTTAAGCTCATTCTCCAGATCCCTAAGAGATGAAGTAATTAGTTATGGAGTGAAGGTCCAATGTCTTTGTCCCGGGATGACGGAAACAGAGCTTCAAAATTCTGGCGCTGTTTCGTATTTAGAAGCGTCATCTATGTCAGATAGATTATGGGCAAAACCTAAAGTTTTAGTCCAAGCTAGTTTGGAGGCATTGGAATCAGAGAAATTATTTGTAATTGCTGGGGGAGATAATTTAGAGGCAGTCTCAACCGAAGTAGTTAAACTCAAAAAATTAATTCATTAATAACTCGCACATGAGTTCAAAATAAATATCTGTCAGCTTTTCCAGATCATCAATGTTTATATGTTCATCTATTTGATGGATAGAGGCGTTTACCGGTCCCAGTTCAATAACCTCTGCCCCGGATAACGCTATGAAGCGACCATCAGAGGTTCCACCATCGGTAGATAGTACAGGCTCTGATCCAGTTATTTTTTTAATACTTTTTTTTGCGGCGGCTACTAAAACTCCTTCCTGAGTGAGAAAAGGATTACCACTGAGGTGCCACTTTATCTTGTATTCAAAGTCATATTTAGAGAGCAGTTTCTCTACTCTATTTCGCAAATCCTTTTCTGTTACCTCATTGGAAAACCGAATATTAAATAGGGCAGAGGCTGATGAGGGAATAACATTGGTAATTCCATCACCCGATTTTATATTGGATATCTGGAGGCGGGTAGGCGGGAAGTATTCATTTCCGGCATCCCATTTTTCTTCTGCTAGTTCATTCAGAGCTGGCATCATGAAATGGATAGGATTTTTAGCAAGTTGTGGATACGCTATATGACCTTGAACGCCTTCTACAATTAGCTCTCCATTCAGTGAACCTCTGCGCCCATTTTTTACAGTATCAGCGACCTTTGAACTACTGGATGGTTCCCCTACAACACACCAATCAATCTTAATCTCATTTTGCTTTAGAAAATCCATTACTCTTCTGGTGCCA
The DNA here is from genome assembly GCA_902519405.1 of uncultured Gammaproteobacteria bacterium. Classification (GTDB taxonomy): domain Bacteria; phylum Pseudomonadota; class Gammaproteobacteria; order Pseudomonadales; family Halieaceae; genus CABYJX01. The sequence continues at coordinate 2,148 of CABYJX010000036.1, read as the reverse complement.
TTTAATGCTGGTCCCTCCTCATCAGAGGTGAGTAAGAATCCAATACGACCTGAGTACTTATGTTGGTTATTTACTAAAAATCGTTCACATGCTACTACCATGGCAGCTAGGCTACCTTTCATGTCCGCTGCGCCTCTACCATATAGTAACCCGCCTCTTTCCGTGGGTTTGAAAGGTGATGATGTCCATCTCTCTTCGGGGCCAGGTGGAACAACATCGGTATGCCCAGCAAATACCAGTGTTGGACCATCATTTTTATTGCCGTGCAGGGCCCAAAGATTAGTCACATCGTCAAATGGTAGTGAGAGACATTCGAATCCAATATCCTCAAGGTGAGTTATAAGCAACTCCTGACAGCCAGCGTCCAAAGGTGTTACTGAAGATTTTGTAATTAAATCTTTGCATAAATCTAGCGCAGTCTTTCTAGGGTTTTGGGACATAGCTAGTTCCTATGAAGATCCGCATTTAGCTCTATTTCATTACGATTTGTAAGGCATTCAACGCTGCCTGACAGTGAATTTCTTCTAAATAACAAATCGGAAACATTAGCTAGTGCGCGCGCTTTCAAAGTATCTCCAGCGGTACCATCTGAATTTATTACTGTCACTTTTGTACCAGACGTGAGGTAAAGTCCTGCCTCAATAGTGCAGCGATCTCCCAATGGAATGCCTATTCCGGCATTGGCTCCAATCAGACATTTTTCACCAACCGATATGATTGTGTCGCCACCGCCAGATAGAGTTCCCATGGTAGAGCAACCTCCGCCAAGATCTGATCCAGCACCTACTCTAACGCCCGCAGATATCCTGCCTTCAATCATTCCAGGGCCGTCAGTTCCGGCATTAAAGTTAACGAAACCTTCGTGCATCACGGTGGTGCCTTCACCCAGATAAGCCCCAAGCCGAATTCTAGATGAACTCGCTATGCGAACACCGCTCGGTACTACGTAGTCACACATCTGAGGAAATTTATCTACGCTAAATATCGATAGCACTCTTCCCTCACAGCGTGTTTTAAGGCTATATTCACTTAGCTCCTCCACATCAATCGGACCATCACTTGTCCAGGCTACATTTCTTAAAATTCCGAACAAGCCTGTTAGATCTGTAGAATGGGGCCTTACAAACCTATGAGATAACAGGTGCAGCTTTAAGTAAGCCTCGGGTAATGACCTTGGCGCTACATCAGTTTCTAGACTTACTGCTACCGCTGGCTTACCAGACGTCGCTAGTTGGTCTATCAGTTGTGCCTGACTTTGTAAATCGGTGCGATGCAGTTTCTTAGCGATTTCAAGTAAATTCTTTTTTGGGATAACTTCCTGATTGTCGAATTCACTAAATAAAAGCGAGGCATTCTTACTTGGATTCAGCATTGGCTTTGGGAAAAACACCTCAAGCCAGTCTCCCTTTTTGTTAAGAGTCCCGATACCAAGCCCGAAAGCATATAGATTGTCAGTCATTATTTTTTTCTTTTCCTAACCTTGCAAAATATTTTGTATACTCAGCCACCTTGAACCCTACCAATAAAATTTTCCCGGATTCGGTAACGGGTCTTTTTATTAAGGTAGGATTCTCCAGGATTACCTGAATCGCTCGTTCATTGTTTAACGCTTTCCTCACCTTAGAGTCAAGCGTTTTCCATGATGTACTCCTGCGATTTATTATTGATTCCCACCCCAGCGTATTTAGCCATCTTTGAAGTCTACGATGATCAATTCCATCTTCTCGAAAATCGTGATACTTGAAATGAATGCCAGAAGACTGAAGCCATCTTTTTGCATTTTTGACGCTATCACAATTTTTAATACCATATAAAATCAGCGAATTAAAACTTCCCATCAAAAAAACTCAACGATACAGTTTTTAAGGCGTCCCAAGCGACAAATTGCATGACGACTTTTCATATTAAAGTGACATGAGGATAAAGCCGCCTCTTCACCTCTGTTAAGTGAAAAATAAAAATAAGTGTCCCGTTCATTCCATGGGTGATAATGAATGGGATTGAAAGCTTATAGCAGTGGCGCAATAACCAAGCTTACGATTGCCATAACGTTTATTAGAATATTCATCGATGGTCCAGAGGTATCTTTAAACGGATCACCTACAGTATCGCCTACCACCGCGGCAGCATGTGTCTCAGAACCCTTGC
>CABYJX010000035.1 GCA_902519405.1 uncultured Gammaproteobacteria bacterium | reverse complement strand
AGCAATGGGTTGAGACTCATTAGGGGAGGAAGATTTTATCATCTCCAAGGTGACTGTGATAAATCTGATGGCATGACATTAATTAGTGATCTTCTTGGAGAAGCTCGTCAGAGACGACCGACTACAATAGCCATCGGAGATGGCGAAAATGACCGAGAAATGCTTCTCAAGGCTGATTTGGCAGTAGTAGTTAAAAGAACAGGGAGACATTTCGCAGTTCTTAATAAAAAGAATATCATTTATACGGATGATACGGCTCCTAATGGTTGGGTAGAAGGTGTCATTCGTGCTTTAAAGTATCTGGGATTGGAGGATATGGAATGGGAGACAATTTCCAAACAGGTAGGATAACAACACTTCATCGCCTAGTAGATCGCCCGACTGAAGAACTGGAAGAGGAGTTGGTGAGATTTTCTTTGCGAAGGCCACTGGGTTTAATTTTACCGTCTTTGTATTCAGAGTTAGAAGGACCAGCGCTATCTAATATAGTCAATCATCTGACCAAGGTTCCCTATTTATCTCAAATTATTATTGGATTGGATCAGGCTTCGGAGGCGGAATATCGGGACGCTGTTAGATTTTTTAGCAAACTTCCCCAGGCTCACCAAATTCTCTGGAATGATGGCCCCTCTTTAATGGCGATAGATAACGAACTTAGAGAGATGAAATTGGCTCCTCAAGAAATGGGTAAGGGTAGAAATGTCTGGTATTGCATGGGCTATATGCTAGCCCTCGATAGTGTCGAAGCAGTCGCGCTCCACGATTGCGATATTCTTACCTATGATCGATCTCTCTTAGCCAGATTAATGTATCCGATTGCAAATCCAAACTATAGATTTCAGTTCTGTAAAGGCTATTACTCTCGTATCGCAGGAAAGTATCTAGGAGGCAGAGTATCCAGGCTCCTAGTCACACCATTAACACGCGCCCTTCAGCACATTTTAGGTAGCAGAAGTGCTGATTACTTATCTTTTATCGATAGTTTTCGATACCCATTAGCAGGTGAATTTGCTTTACGAAAGGATGTTATGGCAGGGCTTCGTATCTCTAGTGATTGGGGTTTAGAGATCGGATTATTAATGGAAATGTTGCGCAGCTATACCCCACGGCGTATTTGCCAGGTAGATATCGCCGATATCTATGATCATAAGCATCAGAGTCTTTCGCAGGATAATGATCAGAAGGGATTGTCAAAGATGTCAATAGATATAACGAAGGCATTTTTTCGTAAATTATCTACCGACGGAGTGATTTTTGACAAAGGCCTCTTTAGAACCGTTAAAGCCACCTATCTTAGGCTAGGACTGGATCTTGTGGATAGTTATCGATGCGACGCCGAAATGAATGGATTAGATTTTGATGTCGACGTTGAAGAACGCATGGTGGAGCTATTTTCAGAAAACATTATGAAAGCAGGGGAATCTTTTTTGCAATATCCCTTGGAACAACCATTCATACCTCACTGGAATCGAGTCGTAAGCGCGATACCAGATATATATGAACGGATGATTACTGCGGTAAATCAGGACCGAGAGGATTTCGGTGTCTAGTCAGGAAAACTATCTATCTAAAGAGGAACAACTCAAAGAGAAGGTACTACTCCATCTAGAGTCAATCTATTCAGGAATTGATAAAAGATTTGCGGATCAGTTAATTGAAGCGATTCGTGTTAAACACAAGGACGTTAGTGAGGATAAAAACCAGCGATATTGGGATCAAAAAACTATACTTTGTGTTACTTATGGTGATTCCATTACAAGAGAAAGTGAATATCCTTTAAAAACTTTATCAACATTTCTCGAAAACTATGTAAGTGACATAGTAACAGACATTCATATTCTACCTTTTTTCCCTTTTAGCTCAGATGACGGATTTTCGGTAAAAAATTATTATGAAGTTAACAAAGCCCTTGGTACTTGGTCCAATCTTGAAAAAATAGCATCTAATTTTCGTCTGATGTCTGATTTGGTAATAAACCACTGTTCTTCTCATCATGATTGGTTTTTGCAATTCAAGAAATGTGAGAGTCCAGGCAAAGACTACTTTTTAGTGGTAAATCCCAAAGAAGATCTCTCTGCTGTTGTGAGACCTAGAACGAGCGAGCTACTAAGGCCCACCAAGTCTAGTCAAGGTGTAAAAAATGTTTGGTGTACTTTTAGTCATGATCAAGTGGATCTAAATTTTGGAAATCCCGAGGTGCTACTTGAAATAGTGCGTATTATTAAATACTACCTGGATAGGGGAGTTAGGATACTACGACTTGATGCAGTCGCTTTTCTTTGGAAAGTACCAGGCACATCGTGTTTAAACCTACCCACTACTCACGAAATAGTTCGTCTTCTAAGAACGCTGATAGATTCCCAAGATGTTAATGCGTTAATAGTTACAGAAACAAATATACCTAATCGAGAAAACTTGTCTTATTTTGGCAACGCGAATGAAGCACATATTATTTACAACTTTGCTTTGCCTCCGCTCATCCTGCAGGCCATGATAAGCGGAAATAATTATCATCTTAATAATTGGCTAATGAGTATGCCCCCCGCTAGAGATGGTACGGCTTATCTGAATTTTTTAGCCTCTCATGATGGAATTGGTTTGAGACCGGTTGAAGGGATCCTCTCTGAAACAGAGATGGATGAGCTCATTGAGACCATGGAACAGTTTGGTGGACAGGTTTCATATAGAAGTATAGGTAGTGCCGAAAAGCAACCCTATGAGATAAATATTAGTCTCTTCTCAGCGTTGAAGGGTACCGCTTCTGGTTCTGATTCATTTAATGTAGACCGCTTTTTATGCGCTCATACGATCATGATCGCGCTTGAAGGGATACCTGCTATTTATGTACATAGTTTTTTGGCTAGTGAGAATGATCTGACTAAGCTTAAAGAGACTGGTATCAAGAGAGCTATTAATCGAGGTCAGTGGTGTCTAGAGGAGTTAGATCTGCGCCTCTCAGAAAAAACATCGGTAACATATAGGGTTTTTCAGAGAATCAAATCGCTACTCAAGATTAGAATTAGACAGCCAGCTTTTCATCCTAATGCAACGCAATATACTTTACATTTAGGTGAAGGGCTTTTCAGTTTTTGGCGTCAAAGTCGGAGTCGCGAGCAGAGCATATTTTGTATTCACAATATAACAAATGGCAAGAAATCATTTACGCTCAATCAGTTAAATTTAATTGAGGGAGAGAGCTGGAGAGATCTTTTTGAGGGTACCGAATTTACTGATTTTAAAGAGAGAGTTACTCTAGAACCTTATCAATGTATCTGGGTCACAAACTACGATAAGTAAATTTATCTTGAAATGTAGCCCATCTAAAGATTGGGGCAATAATATTGTGGTATCTAACATTTAAAATTCTTGATCTTTTAGTTAATCTTTCACCATGAAATTTCTTTTTTTATTCATTGTACTAGCTTTGTCGCAACAAAGCGTAGCTCGAGGTTTCGATATAGGGGATACCTCCCATGATATTATCATAGTGGGTGCAGGTAGTACGGGACTCTTCGCCGCTCGTACACTGCAGAGCTACGGGTACGATGTGCTGATTATTGAGGCTACGGAACGTATCGGCGGACGAGTTAAAACTGAGACTTTAGGCGATTTACGAGTGGACCTTGGTGCGGAAGAACACTATCTTGAGGACGGTAACAATCCGGTATGGCCTGTCATCAAAGAAGAGTACGGAACTGGCATCTATGTTCGACCATATCAAGGTCTGAGTGCGTACTCAATGGCCGATGGTAATGAGACTTGTTGGACAAAAGACTCTTCGGAAAATCCCTGTTCAGACGACCCTGATCTTAAAACTTTAGACGAGTTTTTAGACTGGTACTGGCGACCTGATAAACATCGAGATCCCTCCTCTAGTCTTGCTGATGATATTTTAAAGAAATACGACATTGACTCAGAACATCGCGCCTACCACCTTTATGATGCTGGTTTTGCCGGAGGATCATTTGCTACGAACCTGAGTAAATTGGGGGCAAGAAGTTTGGCTCTTGAATCTAGTAAATGGACGCTCTCGGAGAGTACTAGAGTTATCAGTGATAAAGATCTAGGTTACTCGGATGTTTTGAATAAGGTTTGGTGGGATGAGGTAATAGCTAACAGTGACTTATTACTAAATAGTCCCGTAGTACGCATTGATACGAGTGGTGATGATGTCATGGTCATCGATGCTCAGGATAGAAAGCATTTTGGGAGGCAGGTTATTATCACAGTCTCAATTGGTGTCCTGCAAGCGGGAATAATAGATTTCAATCCAGTATTGCCTTCTTCGACCGTCGCTGCCTATAACGGTATCGGAATTGATAAAGGAATGAAAGTCGCGTTACAGTTCGAATCTGCTTGGTGGGAAACTGAGAATCAGGAGTTAGGTTGGTTGGTCACCGAGGGGCTTGCTGGAGTTTGTTGGGCACCAAGTAACTATAAGACTGGTAGTGTCTCGCATATTCTTATGTGTTACCCGATGGGGAAGAATAGTGAAGTACTAGCTCAAATTGGTGCGGACGCAGGAGGAGGTGCCGCAGGCGATTCTGCCATACTCGGAGCAGTACTGAGAGATCTCGATAAGATATTCCCGAAAGCTCTTAATCAAGCATCCAAAAATTTTCTCGAAGGTTTAGTCCAAGACTGGGGGAATTCGCCCTACGTTCTCGGGGTATACTCCTATCCAAAACTCGAGACTGCTCTATCATCTGAATATAATAAGCGACGTCATCTTAAAATCCCACTTGCAGATAATAGAATCTTCTTTGCCGGTGAGGCAACCCATGAAACACATCCCGCGACGGTTGTTGGTGCACTTCACGAGGGAGAAAGAGTAGCTAAAGAAGTCCATAGCAAAAATGGATCTCCTAATAAACCGCCCATCTTGTCCTACAGTGGTATAGATATCCATGAGTATTCTGCCAGCACTTGTAAAGCAGTAGACCCCTCCGTAGGTAACCAACTTCAATCCAGAGAATCTGGTTTAACGAATATAAAATCTCAAGGTAATATCAGTATTATCTGTCCAATCGACTTTGATACTAATAGAGAGACTAGCTACGAGTGTACTGACACATGTTGCCCACCGTCAGAATTTTCCGACGAGACAATTTGCGCACAGGATTTAAAAACGGCCCAGCGAATTAAAGCGACCAAAGTTTCGAGCTTTATCTTAAGGGCCGCGAACCTAGATTTAAATTCCTATACCTTAATTTGTCAACTAAACGAGTATCTTGGTAAAACTGTAAGTGAATCGCTTAGTAATCAGGTTAATCTGAGTAATAACGAAATAGGAGCGATTAGGTGGAGTAACTGGCGAACTGGTGATGACCTTGCCAATTATAGCATCGCCTGTGAACTGCCTCCTCAGACATCAATTATCTCTATTGAGACTAGAGCAGTTTATTAGGCTAATTTAGCGGAGTAGTTATTGGTTAATGGCCCAAAAATAAGCTGGAGATCTTTCTGCTGCTGCGTATCTATACTCTTTTAAGCCAGTCTGTGTTGGTGATTAACTTTAAGCCTTATTTCTCGAGTAAAAAAATCGTATAAGAGATACCCATAAAAAATCCGATAAAATCTTCTAGTGCGCCTTTCAAACATAGACTAACTCAGAAAAGTACTATGCTAGAGCAGTAGAATTTTTTAACCTCCAAACAGCTTTTTGATATATGTTTTTGCTTTTTTTGCAGCCTTTTCTTTCATGGTTGATTTCCCAAGTTGGGCTAGCACGTTAGCCGTATCTACTTTGCACCAATCACTTGAATTTCCATTTATATTACCCTCGCAGTTCATTGGCCATACAAGATTCGCATACTTACTTTCGAGGACACATGCGGGATCTAATTCACCAATGGATTCGAAGATAGCCCCCTTAAGACCTAACGAGAAGTCATTCGATAAAAGATCAAAGTCGCCACTACCATCAAGCTTAATAGATGTTAGTTCTGCTGAGAAAGGTCCTATTTTAGCTTTGCCTCCATGAAATTTCAGATTGACGCCTAGGCTAGCAAAGTCTGTGTTGTTTGGAAAAGATTGGCTAAGTACTCTCTTATTAATCAAGGCAATCCCTTGACACATTGTTTTTTCTAGACTGATCCTTTGTAAGGAAATATCCGATGTTTTAATAGTCACCGGGCCACTCAAGTTCTTAATCATCTCATTTTGCGTCATTCCCGAGCTAGAAAGATTGAGCGAGACATTCCCGCTACCAGCAATTACTCCAGCTGCTCCATAGCTTGATGCAACTTGGTTGAAATCAATGCCCTCAAACTCACCTTTGGCAAAGAACTTCGCTTTATTATATTTAGCATCTAATTTGCTCTCCAAAGAGAGGAGGCCGCCGTTAAATTCCCCTGTCACCCCAGATAACGTCAATACACCCTCCACAATTCTTAAAGAGGCACCAACCTCTCTAAGTATGTTGGGACCTAAAGACACTTGATCTATTTCTAGCTGAGCTCTGAGATCAAGATTTCTTAATCCTTCGAAAGATAAATTTTCATCCTGAGTACTATTTAAGGTTGTAGAAGATTTCACTGGTGTAGTATTTGTACTTTCCTGGGAAGAAGCCGCAGATATAGTATCCGTGATCATTAGCATTTCAGGATCAATTAAATTGATCGCTAGCTGCATATCGATCTCGGGTGACTGGTAAAGATTTCTCTGAAGTGACCCTATTGCCTTCATCTGATCTGTACTCAATTCAATATCAAGCAGAGCGGTTTCTTTGTTAAGATTAAAATCACCAGAGGCTTCGATCAGGACGCTCTCAGGAGTTAAACCACCCAACTCCATGCCTGTCTCTAATACTGTAACTGTACCTTCTGACAAATCAATTGCCAGCTCGCTTTCAAATTTCAGCTCTAAATTAGTCTCTCCAGAAATGGATATATCTCCGTTTATGGTCGTTAGTTCTCCATAGGTATTTAAGTCTTCTATATTAAATTTTTTTATCGTAATAGTTTGTGAAATCCCCGACACGGGATCATGCATAATGATGGCAGAATCGCTGACCTCTAAAAGACCTACTTCTAGATCTAAGGGTATTGGCGGTAGACCTTGTCCCGCTATGCCGCCTTCAAGCTTAGTTCTCTGTTCTGCATAATATGCTTCTAATTCTGCGTCCGTCCGCATTTTTGGATTTTCAGAGGAAATATCATTTTGCTGGGTGATTTTAGTCTCGAGGCCAACCATCCTGATAGTTTTTATTTCTACCGTGCCTGTTAATAAAGAAGATAAGGTGACGCCTATTTGAACTTGACGAGCATTAACTATTGAGTTGTGCGAATCATTAGGAATCAATTGTACGTCAATTAAGTTTAGTCCCAGCGTGGGAAATAAAGACACAGCGCTATCTTCATTCATAATGAGCTTCGATTCTGTTTCTTTCTGTACTGAGTCAGTCAATACTTCAAAAATCTTTGCTTCATCAATTAAAAAACTTAGAATCACAGTTGCTAATATTAGTAATCCAAGAAGAGAACCGACGCCTATTAAGATCTTTTTAAGCATTTCATTGTCTCCAATAATTTCCGTTAAACTAAGGTTAACACGTAGATTTAATTAGTTCTAAGCGTAGCTCTATCATGAGAGGAATCCGTTGAATATATTTTCCTCTTTTTTTCACTAGATATTTCTTTGATCGAAAATATCATGTTATCCAATACTTCAATTAAAGTCTGAGAACAAATATTGATGTTAGTAAGAGTATTTTTTAAGAGAAATTAATTTTCCCTGCGTCACAGGGGTTCCCTGAATGTTTAGTTTGAAGCTACAATGCGTCTTAATAAAGGTGGGTGTAACTTAAGTATGGCCAGAAAAAATTTTATAAGTTCATATCGTCCTCCTATAGAGCTTCCGGAGTTACGAGATCCAGGACTGTGTACATCAGAGACAGATCCACGAATCCAAGAGCTAGCAGAGCTTGGAGCAGATATTGTCTCTGTAAGAAGCAGTGGACTGAATTGGAAGAAGTTTATGCCGGACACTGCAAAAATGAGTAGGAGAGTTCGTGATCGGGAAGGCAGAGATCTTCCTTGGTGGCTTCGCTACATGGTTGAATTACTAGTCATTGGACTGGAAAGGCAATCAAAAGGTAGAGAATCACAGAGATTCAAAATAGAATTAGAAAAATTCTGGTCAACTTTGGCTCCATGTCTAGATATTGTACATGAAGCATATAATAATCCTTCAGATATCGTATATTATTTTGTATTCGATAGACTTTGGATACATTTCGATCCGATCCTTGAAGAATTACCTAACAGACCAAGAGCGAAAAATAAGTTGTCGCGTGTAATAAGATTCTACAAAAGTGAGCAAGCCAACCCAGATCAGGAAGGAGATGTCCGGCAATGGACGCCAGCTGAGCTAGCAAGTGCTTATAATGCATCCACTATGCCTACTACAGTAGTAAAACATACCGCTGTGCCAGAGCACATTAGCGAAACACTTGCCAGAAGAGCTATTGAGGCAACATGGGAAGAAGAGGAAATTGGTGCTCAAAAAGTGACCATCTCGACGGATATTGTTGACAAAATCTAAGTGGAATCCAATGTTCAATAACATAGGTGCTTGGCTACTTCTTTCTTGATCGTTTTCTCTTCCTCGCCGAGCGTTGTGTGGCAGCCCCCCCTAATCTAGTGATATCTCCTCGCATCTGAGCACGCGCTCCAGTAGAAAGCTGACCCAATCTTGATTCAATTTCTTCAATTGTTGGTGCTGAACTCTTACTATGCAGATCTATTGCCTTTCTCATGGCAACCACATGTGTGGGGGTTGTTCCACAGCAACCGCCAATAAGTCTGGCGCCGGCATCTACCGCCATAGTGGCATAAGTCGCCATTAGCTCTGGGGTTCCAGAGTAGCAAATCTTTCCATTCAACCACTCTGGAATTCCACAGTTACCTTTTGCAACAATGACAGGATAAGTGGAGCTTAAGTCTTTTTCAGTATGCATGTTAATTACAGCTGCCACTACCTCTGCGGCACCCAGTCCACAGTTGACTCCAAAAGCAGATGGTTTACATGGTAATTGTGATTGTAAATCTCTTATCTCTGAGGGCGCTATGCCCATCATGGTCCGACCATTAGAATCTACACTCATCGTTATAACTATTGGCAGGCCTGTTTCCTTGGCACCCTTAACCGATGCAGTCGCCTCTTCTATTGAGGAAATCGTTTCAATCCAAATAACGTCAACTCCACCATCTTTTAATGCATTTGCCTGCACAGCATAAGCTTCAGCGGCATCTTCAATGGATAACGGCCCATTAGGTTCCAAAATTTCACCAGTTGGGCCCATTGAACCCGCGGCTACAATATCTTTACCGCTTTTTTTTATTTCACTAACTAGAAGTTTAGCTCCTTCAAAGTTAATGTCGTAAATCTTTTCTTGATAGTTATGTAAGCCTAGTCGGTAAAAATTACCTCCGAAAGAATTGGTAAGCACCAGATCGCTTCCGGCTTCTATAAAACTTTTATAGTGTTGACGTATTTTTTCAGCTTCGGACAAGTTCCATAACTCAGGTGCTTCTCCGGATCCTAGCCCCATTGAAAATAGATTAGTACCCATTGCTCCATCGAGAAGTAGTATGGATTTTTCTTCTAGTAATCTAAGAAATCGGTTCAAAATATTTGATTTTTTAATGAGAGTTAGTTCTAGGTTACACCAACTCTAACGATTTTAAACGTTAAATCTAAAATGAATAACGTCTCCATCGGATATAATATAATCCTTACCTTCTAATCTCAGTTTCCCCGCATCTCTCGCCCCTTTACCGCCCGAGTAAAGTAAGAAATCGCTATAGCTCACCACCTCAGCACAGATAAATCCCCTCTTGAAGTCGTTGTGGATTACGCCAGCACCCTCAGGTGCGGTTGACCCTACTTTGATAGTCCATGCCCTAACTTCTTTTTCGCCAGCTGTAAAAAAAGTATGTAAATTAAGTAATTCATAACCAGCTCGGATCACTCGATTTAAACCAGGCTCATCCAATCCCAAATCAATCAAAAATTCGTATCTTTCCTCGTTTGACAGTTCTGCTATTTCTGACTCGATTTTATTACATACCGGCACGACTACGGCACTTTCCTTATCAGCAATACCACATAATTCATCCACATAGTTATTTCCGTTTAGACCGTCCTCGTCAACATTTGCAATATACATCGTAGGTTTGCTAGTAAGAAGCTGCATTTCACTCACTAGTTTTTTTTCAGAATTAGTAAGCTCAACGGACCGGACAGGCATTGCTTCATTGAGTTGGGGGAGCAGCTTATTTTCCAATAAAGATTTTATCGACACCGCCTCTTTTTCGCCACTCTTTGCGATTCGCGTTATCTTCTCGAGTCTTTTTTCACAGCTCTCTAAATCTGCAAGTGCTAGCTCAGTATTAATTATTTCAACATCGTGTATTGGAGAAATTTTATTAGAGACATGAACCACGTCATCACATTCAAAACAACGCACAACGTGAGCAATTGCGTCGGTCTCTCGTATATTGGCAAGAAACTTATTTCCTAAGCCCTCTCCCTTGGAGGCACCAGCAACAAGACCCGCAATATCAACAAACTCCATAGTAGCAGAAATCTCTCGCTTAGGCTTAACGATATCAGAAATCTTTCGCTGTCTTTTATCTGGAACGGTTACAGTTCCAGCATTGGGATCTATGGTACAAAATGGAAAATTTTCAGCGTCAATACCAGCCTGTGTCAGAGCGTTAAACAGAGTTGACTTTCCTACGTTGGGTAATCCGACAATTCCACACTTAAAACCCATATTAAGAACTTTCGGTTGAGCTGGTTTGAGAAAAAACTTTACCGTTTAGTTTCGTCATAGCCAGTGCAAGATCACCTTCGAGTAGAAGGGGAACTAAAGACATCGCCTCATTAATGGCGAGATCGATGCTTTCTCTGTCTTTCTCTGAAGGTCTGGAAAGAACATAGGACGTCACTTTATCAGCTGTTCCCGGATGACCTATCCCAATTCGCAATCGATAAAAATCATCATTTTTCCCCAGAGAACATATAATATCTCTCAGTCCATTATGGCCTCCGTGACCTCCACCTATCTTAAATTTAGCAGCTCCAGCAGGGATGTCTAAATCATCATGTACTATCAAGATTTCCCTCGGATTTATCTTAAAAAAGCTACTATACGCGGCTACGGATCGACCACTTTCATTCATAAAAGTATCAGGAATAATAAGATGTAAATCTCCGTTACTGTTACTAACTCTACTCGCGCTAGAAAAGAGTTTTACGTTTTTTTTTAGTTCGCTACTTTTAAGTTGACACGCAAGTTTTCGGACAAATTCGTTTCCAGAATTATGTCGTGTCCCTAAATATTTGTCGCCGAGGTTGCCTAAGCCGACGATTAACCGAATTACGCAATCGGTACTCATATCTATTTAATAATATTGCTTAGTCTTCTTTGGCTTCCTCGTCGGTACTATCTAAATCTTCGGAATCCGAAGTTTCATCAATCTCTAAATCTTCTTCGTCTACGACTGAGCCTTTGGGTGCCATTACAGATGCAACAGCGAGATCGTAATCTTCACCTTGGGCTAAGGCAACCGACACTACGCCCTCCGGAAGTGTAATATCAGACAAATGGACGATCTCTCCAATCTTAACATTCTCCATATCCACTGAAACGTATTCTGGTATATCTCTAGGGAGACACTGAACTTCCATATCAGTAGCTTGGTGTTGCACAAGTCCACCCTCCATTTTCACGCCATAACATTGCTCCTCATTGATAAAATGAATCGGAACATTCATTTTGATTTGAACCTTATCGTCTATCCGCAGAAAATCTGCATGCAAAATTCGATTTTTAGCTGGGTGTCTTTGAAGATCTTTAAGAACTACTTTCTCCGTACTTCCATCCACTGTGATTTCCATAACTTGAGAAAAAAATGCTTCATTTTGCAGAGCCCTTTCAAAATCCTTTTCAATTAACATAAGCGGTTGAGGTTCTTTTTTTCCACCATAGATAATTGCCGGAATGATATTATTTAGTCGGCGCTGACGGCGGCTAGCGCTTTTGCCTAGTTCATCTCGACTTTCCGCTTCTAAGGTTAGTTTTTGTGACATAACATTATTCCTTTAATTAAGCTGTGTTGATTCATCGTCCAGAATTAATGATTCAGGATGCTAACTATTTTCACTCGAAGAGTGCACTTATAGACTCTTCGTTAGACACACGACGTATAGATTCAGCGAGCAAATCGGCGATAGTTAGTTGGCGGATCCTCTTGAGCTTCTTAGCTGGCCCATTCAGTGGAATTGTATCAGTGACCACTAGTTCATCCAAAGCAGATTGTTCTATATTATTGATGGCTTCTCCGGATAAGACAGCGTGGGTGCAGTACGCGAGAACTCGGAGTGCACCGCGCTCCTTTAGATGTGTGGCTGCAGCACATAGAGTACCAGCAGTATCTACTAAATCATCTACTAAAAGACACGTCCTTCCGTCCACTTTACCAATAAGATTCATCACTTGAGCTTCATTGGCTTGCGGTCTACGTTTATCAATTATAGCCAATTCGGCGTCGTTTAATTGTTTAGCTATAGCTCTGGCTCGTACGACACCGCCAATATCAGGTGAGACAACTACAGGATTATCATAGCTACTTTTAACTATATCTTCATTCAAAACAGGTGAAGCATATACATTATCCACCGGACACGCGAAGAATCCTTGAATCTGCTCTGCGTGCAAGTCAACTGTTAAGACTCTCCCAACACCAACCGAAACCATCATATCAGCAACTATCTTTGCAGAAATCGGCACACGACTTGATCTGACTCGCCGATCTTGTCGAGCATAGCCAAAGTATGGAATGACCGCCGTTATTCTAGATGCTGAAGCGCGTCTGAGAGCATCTATTATTAGCACCAATTCAATTAAATTGTCATTAGTGGGATTACATGTCGGTTGGATAATAAAAACATCCTTACCTCTAACATTCTCGCTGATTTCTACCTGAATTTCTCCATCACTAAAACGTCCAACATTTGCCTTCCCAAGAGACAAATAAAGTCTGCTAGCAACCTTTTCAGCCAGATCAAGATTCGCATTACCAGAGAAAACCATCATTTTAGAAGGCACTTTACTAGTTCCTCAATTTTTGGATTCTATTCTTACCCACTATTATTCAAAATTCACTACAAAAATCAGATGGTATCAGTTTAAAAAAGGCTTGAGATGGCTGGGGTGGCAGGATTCGAACCTGCGAATGCCGGGATCAAAACCCGGTGCCTTGCCACTTGGCGACACCCCAAAAGCAACCTCTTTCATAACAGAAAATCCATCAGAGGAGACTGATTAATCCCTCGAGTGACAACTGTCCACCAGTTTTCGGGTGCCTGTTGCGCCACATCTATTGCTTCGATTTCAGACTCAAAAGAGGCAAAAATAGCGCCACCAGTACCTGTGAGTCTCGAGTCTCCGTATTCTCCTAACCATTTTAACGCTGTTTTTATTTCTTTAAAAAGTTCGGTAACAACAATTTGGCAATCGTTCCGGCTCGTTCCTGCTAAAAAGTCCGCCATTGTGATTGGGGTGCTGTTTCGTGTCAATTCTTCTCTAGAAAAAATTTGTCCGGTGTTGACGGTACAATTTGGAAATATAACTACATACCATCTGGGAGGAATATCGACCGGCGATAATTTGTCCCCTCTGCCAGTTGCCAATGCAGATTTTCCGAGCACGAAAACGGGGACATCTGCACCAAGTTTTGATCCAATTTTGGCAAGTTCTATCTTATTAAGACCTAAATCCCACAAATGATTTAATACTATAAGAGTGGAGGCCGCATTGGAACTGCCGCCCCCTAAGCCGGCTCCAATGGGTATATTTTTTTTAAAAGTAATGTCAACACCTAATCCCGGCTGATGAACTTCTTTAGCTGCTTTAAAAATTAGATTCTCATCCTTTGGTATTACTACGTTATCACCGGACAATCTGATTTCTCCACTGCTATTTTTGGAAAAAGTCATAGCATCCCCAGTTTCAATCAACTGAAATAGTGTTTGAAGATCGTGATAACCGTCCTGTCTGCGTCCGAGAACATAAAGGAAGAGATTTAATTTAGCTGGAGACACAACCTTTATCGCGGAATCTTTAATCATGCTTTGCTGAGCTCCAATCAAGGGTAACCAGCTTTATTTGTACTAATTTATTCTTGAGAAAAGTTTCTGATGGTAATAGGTATCCACCAAACTCTCTCCATTTCTTATGGATAACTAGCCAATCCTCGTATCTATATGAGACTGTTGGTCCGGCATACCTTTTAGTATGGTTAGAGTTTTTAGGAACTAAGCCGAGAAGCAAAAGATCTATCGAATCTAAGGGCAAGTCATCTAAAAACAGCTCCTCTGGAATTTCCTCTTCTTTTGAGGAAATTTTTGGTGCCCCAGTTTCATAGCTTAGAACTTGCCCTTGACGTATTAAAAGCTCACTAGCGCCAATTCCAATCGGTCCTTTTAGAGAGATATAATTGCTGATACCTTTCTTTCGCCAAGTTAAGCTGCCTAACCCAGATGTGTTTTTTTGTTTAAAGACAAACTTCCCTGTCCAAGTCCAATAATCAAGCTTACTGAGATCGAGTTGCCTTTTTAGGTCGTCTTGGGTACTCAATTTTGGCGAGACTTGTGTAGTACACGAAGACAACGTAAAACTTAAGAAACAAGCTATAATATACTTGGTATGGATCGATTTTTCTGCAGAAAAAAAGTTACAGGATTTATTCATTTTAACTATTTAACTGAAGTTCACTCGCTTTAAATCTCCGTAACGTTTCCTTCAGGACCTTGTGATTGGGCGAGAGTTCATCAGCTTCTTTCCAAATTCTTTTTGCCGCTTGAATATTGCCAGTAATCCATAAGACTTCACCAATATGAGCCGCTACCTCAGGGTCTGGATATAAAGCGTACGCTTTTCTGAGATATTCTAGTGATTTTTCGTAACGCCGCTGTTTGTAGAGTATCCAGCCCATGCTATCTAATATAGCAGGTTCATTTGGTTGTAGTTTGAGGGCTCTAGAAATTAATTCAAAAGCTTCTTCTAGCCGATTGGTTTTGTTAGCCAGAGTATAGCCTAGTGCATTTAGTGCAGCAGCATTGTTAGGGTTCGAAGTGATTATCGATCTAAGATCTTTCTCTGCTAGCTTTAAGTTATTCGTTGTCTCAGCAATAATAGAACGATTGTACCGCAGGTTTATCGAATCGGGATAAAGCGAAAGGCCCCGGGAGAAGACATCAAGACTTTCATCAAAGTAATCGTTTTTACTCAGGAGATCAGCTTCCAGTAAGAACAACTCCTCACCAAGATGGGTATATCTGGTCCTGACAAGATTAAAATGATTGGCGAAATCAGAGGTTCGATTGGCACTGAGAAGAATACTGCCAATCCGACTATTAGCGAATAGAAACTCTGGACCATCGTCTACTGAAAAGTAGTGGATTAAAGCCTCTTGTATATTATTTTCATCTTCTGAAATTCTTGCCAGAAGGGTTTTAGCTTCATTCACTTTTTGCCGATTTTTTATTAACTTTTGCAGATATGCTTTTGCTTCAAAAGTATCGCCTATCTCTTTATTTATTAGTGCAAGGGAAAGGAGAAGCTCAGAGTTCTTAGGAGACTCAGCTGATAGTATCTCGAATTGTTTTCTACTTTCATCCAAATCTTTGCGAGTTAATAGTTTGGCATATTCTAATCTTAATTTTGAATCTTCAGGATTAAGCTTAACTGCTCTCCTTATTTCAGACAGAGCATTTGGAATACCATTGTCTAGCTGTATGGTGCTTTTCAGTAGGATGGCTCGCCGATGATTTGGATTTAGATTAAGAATTCGCTGTAAAAAAACGAGCGCCTGTTTATTTTCGCCATTGCTTTTTTTCAAAAGTGACAGGGCAAGCAGTGCGCTAGAGCTATCTGGTAGTTTGAGAGTAAGTTTACTTAATTCTTGCTCTAGAACTATTTTCTCCTTTGCACTTAATCTCTCGTACTGTTTTAAAAGTTCTGAAAAGTTTACCTCTTCGCCGGCAATTGCTGCTTTGCCAAGGTATGGTAAAGCTTCTAATAGATTGCCAGAGACCATTAACAGCTCACCAAGGGTTAAATTTGCCTGAGGATCTTCAGGATCAAGTTGAATCCAAAGTTTAGCGGCTTTCTGAGCAGCTTTGCTATCGCGAAGGAATGAAGCTATTCGGGTAGTATATGCGCTGAGACCAGGGTCGCGCAGTAAACGTGCTTGCTCGAGATATGAAGAAAGAGCGATTGGGTAAAAATTCCGTCTTAGGGCAAATTCTGCTATTAATAATTTGTATAAGGCATCTTCGGGGAAATGTCTTTCTAAAGACGAGTCTTCAATATTCTGGCTAGTCGCTACAGTTGCGCTATCCTTTGAAATTAGCTGATCTGGCTTATCTGCGATTCCGATCGCACACCCAGCGTTGTTTAGGCAGAGTATCAGCAAAGTGATT
>CABYJX010000034.1 GCA_902519405.1 uncultured Gammaproteobacteria bacterium | reverse complement strand
TCTTTTCACGAAGCTCCAAAGGTGAACTCTCCTTCAAGGGAAGGTCAAAGTACATGATCAAATCTGGCGGAGAAAATATTTATCCCGCCGAGATAGAGCAACTGCTATTAAAGGACCCTCGAATTGCGGAGGTCTCAGTGGTGAAATGTGCTGACTCCAAATGGGGTGAAATACCAGTGGCCTTTGTAGCTCGAAACGATGAGAGTTTGGTTGCAGGTGACATCTTTACACTCTGCAAAAATAATATTGCCAGTTACAAATGCCCACGCCAAGTTTACTTCATTTTAGAAAATGAATTTCCCCGAAACTCCATGGGTAAAATTGAAAAAATAGTTCTAGAACATAAGTTGGAGACGGCTTAGCTATGAAAGAATGCATAATCAAAGGTCACTATTAATGTCTAAACTATCCTACCCAGAAGCCGTTTCTATATACCCTTTCAATAACAACGAAATCGATATGATTATGAATAATGCGATGGAATGTACTTTAATGTGGTCTACAAAAGATGGATGGCCAGTAGGCGTGATTCATAGCTTTATTTGGAAAAATAATAAGATCTGGCTGACCTTTCTAGCTCATCGGCACAGAGCCGCAGCTATTCGCAGAGATAATCGCGTTTCCGTCACAATTAGCTCTCGCGCTTACGAAACTGATGTTCAAAATCTTCCTGCGGGAGCTATCACCTTTAAAGGTGAAGGCGTGTTATTTGACGATGAGGAGACCAAGGGATGGTTTTACAAAGCCCTCTCCGAAAAGAATTCTCCAGATAATCCTAAATCTATGTTTGAAATACTAAATTCGCCGACCCGCTTGATACTCTGCGTCACTCCTACAAAAAAGATCATGTACAACAAACTTTTAGCTGAGGCACATGCAAAAGGTGAAGTAAGTGAAGATAGGCTTGGAAAACCTCTGGAAAGTGATGCTATTAGAATGACTAGTCCTCAGTGAAATATCACTCAACCAATACGATAACAATAAGCAATTTTCAAACCGTCCGCCAGCAGGAGGAATAAATGAGTGCAGCCTCAGAATTAGAGGAACGTATAAAACGCCTTGAAGACAAAGATAAAATAAGGGACCTCGTCATGATGTACGGTATTATAATGGACGAACACGACTTTGAGGGCATTGAACGGATCTTTACTAAAGATGCAAGCCTAACATCTGCCGATGGTGTCTTCAGTGCTTCCGGTATAGAAGCGATAAAGAGCACCTATCAAGACAGATTTGCAGTTCTCGGAGCAACAAACCATGTAACTCACGGTAACGTCGTGCGTTTTTCTGATGATGATCCAGATCAAGCTTCGGGATTAGTAACGTCCCATGCAGAGGTCAGTCGAGAAGGGACCGCTTTGATTGCAGCCTTACGCTACAAAGATAACTATCAGCGGACTCCAATGGGTTGGCAAATCAGAGAAAGGGAAATGTCTTTTATGTATTACGTATCCTTTGACGAATTTAAAGACGCGATAGTTAGCGATGAAAGGGTTCGAGTCTATGGTGACCGAAGACCGGCGGACTGGCCAGAGCGACTGAATACAGGCACGAGCCCGAAGTGGATAAAAGAATACATCAGTTGACTCAACCGCATGTTGACTCATTACGCCTCATGTTTAAGGATTATAAGAAAATTTAAGATGACTGGAAAACCATATGAGTATTGCTCTTTCAAAAACATTTCATGTAGGCATGGCCGTAGAAGATATTGATCAGTGCTGTAAACAGATTGGCGAGGATCTAAATCTAGACTGGCTCCCAATTAAATCATTTGATCCTCTGCCTTTCTGGACCCCCGAGGAAGGTCTGAGAGAAATCTCGGTAAAGGCCACCTACTCCAGACAAGGACCGCAACGCATAGAGATCGTTCAGGGGACGAGTATATTTTATGATCCAAATCGCCTCCCCGATAGCAGACACGTTGGAATTTGGGTAGATAATCTGATAGAAGAAGCGACGCGCTTGATAGACAATGGCTGGATGGTTCTAGCTGCTGGGGATGAACCTTCAGCAGGTTATGGGACGATTGCCTACCTTTCTCCGCCCTTCCCCGGTCTGGTGGTCGAGCTAGTGTCAAGGCAGCTAGAACCAATGATGAACGAGTGGTTCACTGAATAGATTTAAAATGCCAAGTTTATTCTAACGACAAAAGCTTTAAGCAAAGCATCATGCAGTATGACTTAACCAATTAAGAATTAGATTCAAATTTCACTAACTTACCTAAAAGGCAGAACAATTGGTCTTTCATAGGCGCGGTAAAACAAGTAGGTCACGGAATCTATTTCCCTCCGGAAGACAAGTTACGCTCTTCCTGTACTTTCTTACCACGCCACGCCTGTTGAATAACGTAGGCTCTTATGTCATTAGACTCCTCTCTAGACAAGAGTTCACTGAAACTTGCCATGCCCTTGCTACTCAGCGCTCCATCGACAACAACCGAATTCCACGATTCAGCATCGTGGAGATATCCGGAAGCACGTAAATCTGCAACAAGAAGACCAGACACTGCATTTAGACCATGACAGCCATTACAATTATCCATATATTGCCCGTACCCTCGTCGAATAGTTTCTGGATCCGCCTTCAGCTTCGGAGGATTAAAATAAACTTTTTGCTCCCATTCGACAGGGGGTAGTTGACCCGCAGAATCCAACTTAAATGTAAGGACTCGCGAAACATTTGGCATTGATTCGGCTCGAACATACTCGCCAAACACCAGCGCATATGCGCCGCCCCAACCTACATTGACGGAAATATATTGTTCACCGTCTATCGAATAACTTATTGGCGCCGCAACCACTCCAGTCTGCGTGGGGAAAGACCATAGACGATCTCCAGAATCTGCCTTATAGGCCACAAACTCACTATCAGCGGTGCCTTGAAATACTAGACCTCCACCGGTACTTAATGTACCGCCATTCCAGGGGCCTGTATATTCAACCCTCCATGCTTCGGAATTTGTGGAAGGATTCCAAGCCAAGAGTCGACCACGCATCATGGCTCTAAGGGCGTCTCGCTCTGATTGAGCATCTGGGAGGCTTCCAATGATCCCATCAGTTCCCAAGTTTGCGCCAGCAGATCTATAACTATAGTTTTCGGGTTGCGCATAAACTGCTGGGAAATCTAAGACCGGAATATAGGTCAAACCAGTGTCTGGACTAAAAGACATCGGATGCCAATTATGTCCACCTAAATAGGAGGGGAAAATCATCGCCGGCTTTTCAGGATATCTGGCGCCCTCAATCTCTACCGGTCTACCTGTATCTAAATCTACATGTGTTGCCCAGTTCACATCAATATAATTATTTGCACTCAACAACTCCCCAGTTGCTCGATCCAGAACGTAAAAAAATCCATTTTTCGGAGCTTGCATTAATATCTTTCGCAGCTCCCCTTCGAGCATAAGGTCGGCCAGTATGATGTGCTGCGTAGCAGTGTAATCCCATGTTTCGCCAGGTGTCGTTTGGTAATGCCAAACGTACTCACCTGTATTAGGTCGTAAAGCCACTATCGAAGAAAGAAAAAGATTATCGCCACCGCCAGGAGACCTAATACTTTGATTCCAGGGGGTCCCATTACCCACCCCAATATACATGAGATCTAATTCCGAGTCGTAAGCCATGGAATCCCAGACGGTACCACCTCCTCCGCCTATCTCCCAGTGCTTACCAGTCCATGTACTGGATGCCATCCTCATTGCTTCGTTCTCGAAACCATTCTCGGGATTACCGGGCACGGTATAAAACTTCCACACCTCGTCACCTGTTTCATAATCGTAGGCGGCAATGAATCCACGCACTCCAAACTCCGCTCCACCATTACCGATCATTACAAGACCGTTAATTACTCTCGGTGCGCCAGTAATGGTATATGGCAACTCCGGATCAACAGTCGCGACACTCCACTCAACCTCCCCGGTGAGCGCATCTAGCGCCTCCAAGCGACCATCCAATGTGCCTAAAAATATTTTTCCCTGCCAAGCAGCTACTCCTCGATTAACCACGTCACAACACGCATGCCGCTGTTTGTCTTTGGATATGTTCGGATCATATTTCCATAGAAGCTCTCCCGTTTTTGCGTCTAAAGCGTAAACGATACTCCAGGCTGAGGTCATGTACATCACGCCATCAATAACTAAAGAGGTGGATTCAATCCCTCTTTTTGTATCAAGATCAAAACTCCATACAAGACCTAGATTAGAAATAGTTTCAACACTAATTTGACTTAATGGGCTGTATCGCTGCTCACTATAAGTCCTACCATGACTCATCCAGTTACCACCATCTAGATTCCTCGAAGTCAAGCGCCGGCTATTTACCTCTGCCGCACCATCAAAGTAAGCGGATTTACGATTTTGAGAATCGATGGATTTTCCACATGAGCTAATGGTAAGTAAAAACAAAAAAGCCAGTCCGAAAACTCGAAACATATTTCACCCATTGAGTAATTACGGTATCGGTAAAGTATAGAAGATATAAAATAAAAGTTAACATGGAATTAGTTTAGATATTGAAACGAGATCCAAATCAGATATTTCGATACACTGGTAAGCAGAAAAACTACATTCACCAAGTAAACAAAAGATTATGAAACTATTTTACTTTATTAATCTTCCATTTCATGTTGCGCGAGAGAAGAAACCCAGTGGAACTTGATTCAATCCCAGACAAGCTAGAAATGCTTCGAGAAAATCTTAAGGCAAAGGACGCTGCAGGAATAGTACTATCCATGAGCACTAACGTAGATTATATCTCTGGATATCAATCAGTTATGGATGGATGGCACCTGGCCGAACCTTTGTCTGCAGTTTTCATCCCATTAGATAGTAAACGACCCATTACTTTATTTTTACCAGAGGCCAGCATCATTGGCCTAGTCGTAGCTTCAAGAGAGCAGTCTCCAATCCGTTTTGAAAGACTAAGAACATTTGATTTACTAAATTTCTGTATCACAGCGAGAGCTCAAGATGCACATCTGGCATTAACGGAAGAACTAATCGAGGATCTCGAACAGTACTCCAAAGTGATTGACGGCGAGTGCGCTCCTGACATTATCGAAAGTATTGCGCAATGCCTCCAAGATGAAAGTCTAACGAGCAAAAAGGTGTTATTTGACGATATGCGCGTGGCGCTTTCAATGAATTCAAAAATAGACCAAAAGTATGGTGACGGTTTAGAATTGATACATCAGACAAGATCAGTAAAAACAGCTGAGGAAATCGCGGTCATCCTTGAAAGCGGTGCCAAAGCGGATAGGATCATGTCACATACTGTCTCGAAGCTTAAAGCTGGAGCACGATGGAATGATATAGAAAAATCTGTCGCCCATTTCATGATTGAAGAGGATGTAAATCCGCTGCCTAATAGTCCTATGCTATTTGGCGGAAGCTATGACACTATCTTTAGGCCCGATTTGTTTCGGACCTCCTTCAACACTCCATTTAACAAAGGCCAAATTGTTATACTAGAAACACAGGGTATCTATAAAAATCACTGGATAGATATCAATCGCACCGCACATATTGGCCCCGCTAGTAGTGAGTACCGGGCACAACACCAACTCGTACAGAATTGCCTTAGCGAAGCCGCAAAGTATCTTCGACCAGGTCAGAATACAACACAGATCTGCGAAGAAGTGCGCAATGGCACAGCAAGTGCTCTAAATGCTCCAGATAAACTGTTAATGGTGATTCATTCTATCGGAAGAGTCCCTCTAGAAAGTCCTAGTCGATATCCCGCAACTGGAATCCATGGAGCCACAGAGGGATTTTCAATTGAGGAATCCATGGTTTTAAGCCTTGACTGTCTCTACTTTGGTAGCAAACTTGGCCCATCGCACATGGAAAACGTATTTGTTATCGGAAAGGACAATACTACTAGTATCTATAAATATCCGCTGGAACTGATTGAAACAGAGTAATCAAAGCAGGATCAATAACAAAATTCTTGCAATAGCTATATAAACTGCAAATCTTCAACTGTAATATGGAGAAATACAAATGTTAATTACTAGAAGTAATAGCCTAAGCACGCTTAATCTAAAAACGTTATTACTTTTTTCCCTGGGCACGATATCTTCAATCAATTCATCTTTTGCAACAGAACAACAAGAAATCAGAGAGATAGAAGCGCTTTACTCAAAGTGGAAGATAGCGGTTGAAAGAAGTGATATAGCTTCCTACCTATCCAACCTACACGAGGATATTCGGTTACGCCCACCAGCTGGTGATCCGGTAGACGGAATTGAAAATTATCGACGCTTTTTAGGTCCGGTCTTCTCCAGCGCAACCTATAAAATTCAAGTCGATGAATCGCCAGTTATCACTATTTTTGGAAACAACGCGATCGCCGAATATGACTACACTATCTGGCGCAGTGTTCTTAAAAACGCAAAGGTAAGGCTTGAAAAAGGAGCAATCACCGAAAGTGTGTCGCCGTCAAGCTACGTTGACTTTCTTAGAAAACGTCCAGATGGATCATGGTCCGTATATTTACATACATGGAGATCACAGCCTGAGAAATAAGACCTGAGAATTTCTTCATTCGCCTTAGTTGAAAGAGAAAACAGCTGATGGCGTTAGCCTTTCTGGTAAAAAGGCATCGATCATAGTGGTGCGAATCTTAAATCGGCCTCAAAGATTCGCAATAAGCTGTTGATTCCAATAATAAGGTCGTATTTCAATGATTTTTTCACCCTCGAAACGAAATACTTCTAATAGATCGCTCTTGAAGGCTTCCCCTCGTCTTTTGCCTACACCTTCAACGTTGACTAACGCAATAACGTGGTCTTCTCCTTCGGTATAAATGACTGGCTCCACCTTCAGAGTTTCGAAATATCCGAATACTATTGATACTATTTCCCTAAAACCATCTGCCCCTTTGTAGGTCCCAGCGTAAGGCATATTATCTGACTCGATCACCCTAAAATCCGGATGTAAAAGAGCATCGAACTTCTCTTTGTTTTCCAATGAGGAGAACTCGTAAAATTGTTTTGCTATATCTATCTTGCTCATTATTCTTTATCCGTTAAACCTTCATCAGTTTAGATAACACCAAGGATTTCAATGCAGGAACGAATCAAAACGATCTTGGTAAACCAAGACCTTCAGCTATCATATTACGCGCCATCTCATTGCTTACTGGTCCGATCTGCATAAGCCGCGCGTCACGCCAATAGCGCTGCATATCAGTCTCAGCGGAATACCCCATGCCTCCCAAGATCGATATTCCCTTATCAGCCGCCTTACAAGCATACTCTGAAGCAACCGTCTTGGTCATTGCAGCCTCGACGGCACAGGGCAGACCTTGAGATTGCAACCAGGCGCTATTGTAAAGCATTAGTTCAGCCTGCTTACGCCACATTGAAATGTCAGCAATATAATGTTGTAACGCTTGAAATTCTCCGATGGTCTTTCCAAAGGCTTTCCTAATCTTCATATACTCTAGAGCATCCTCAAGCACCCCATCCAACATTCCGACACAGCTCGCCGCATTCATTATTCGTTCATTATTGAGCGTATTTGTCGTCTCTTTCCAGACTTGTCCTTCTTCGCCCAACAATAATTCATTTGGAACAAACACTTCATCAAAAGTAATCCTACATGAACAAAGTGCTCGCATACCTAGCTTAGGAAGTGGCACTACGGTAACGCCCTCGCTGTCCTTGGGCACGAAGAATACGGAGACCCCTTCACTTCTCTTTTTAGGATTTTTATCTGTCTGTGCAATTACTAGGAGGTAATCCGCCGTATTAGCGGTGGTACTCCAGACCTTCTCACCCTGGATAATCCATCCATCATCGACCTTCTTTGCCGAAGTGCGCATCGCGCCAAGAAGATCCGTTCCACCGGAAGGTTCAGTAAATGCCATGGCGGTACGAAGTTCTCCGGTGGCCATTTTTGGAAGAAAGCGTTGTTTTTGCTCCTCACTGCCATAGTAGCCTATAGCTTTACTTCCTGAGAAAGAGGTAACACCCCAGATCCAGCAAAGTCCAGCAACGTTTCTAGCGAACTCACGCATAAATATGGCCTGAATTAGAATATCTCCTCCCATACCACCATATTTTTCATCAATACCTACCCCATTGAAACCTGCTTCATTAAGTTTACTCCATAGCTCGTCAGGATAGACATGCTCTCTCCTCTCAAGCTCGCGGCACCACTCCTTAGGGCACTCCTTATCAACCCAGGCTCTCACCGAGTCCTGAAACATTACGTATTCTTGTTCAAGTTCGAAATTCATATCTATTAGTACCCTGTTAACAATGTCCTAGTACGATCACAAACGAAATCGCGATCACGAAAATTATAGTATTGCTATCGATTATTTAGATAGCAAAATATATAGGAAGATCTGCATCAAGTCATAACCGGATGCTATCCTTGTAAGCGCGTATAACCTCCGAAACATCTCCCACACATATACATCTGCCCTGGTCAAGAAGTAACGCTCTATCACATAATCTTTCTACCTGCGGAAGCGAGTGAGAAACTAGCACAGCGGTCTGATTAGAACGCAACCGATCTCTAACTATAGCTTCTGCCTTGCCACGAAAACCTTCATCTCCAACAGTCAGAATCTCATCGAGAAGCAAAACGTCTGGTTGCAGCAGAATCGATACCGTAAATCCTAAGCGCGCTCTCATTCCATGAGAATAGGTTCTCACTGGTTGATAAAAAAATCGTCCTAATCCGCTCTCTTCTTCCAGATAAGGAAAAGTCTTTTCCATGTCAGTGCGACTGTATCCTTGGAAAAGTCCAGAGAGAACAGCATTGTCCGCACCACTCAAATTGAGATCAAAGCCAGCCTGTAATGCCAGCAAAGAAGCAGTTGCATCCCCGGCATCGACAGTTCCAGTATCGGGGCGAAAAATTCCCGCCATTACTCTTAGAAGTGTCGATTTTCCTGATCCGTTACCTCCAATTACTCCGAGCGTTTCACCTCTATAAACCTCTAGGCTTATATTATCTAGGGCGGTAAAGTATTCCGGAGCAGAAAACAAAGCACCATTTTTTTTAAAATGAAGCGAAACCTCTTCAAGAGAAAGCATCTTATCCATGGTTAATCGAGCAACCAACGCGGATAGTGATGCTGAAAACGCCTATACACTTCCGAAATCAAGACGCAGGAACCCAAGCCAATCACAAACCATGAAGACAGTAAAAAAAGATCCGGTGATGATGTCGACAGTAAGACGTCTCTATAGGTTTTAATAAGGAATGCCATTGGATTCATGAGAAAAATAGATTGCCAATCCGGAGGAATCATCTCGTAACTATAGAAAATACCAGAAAGAAACATCATTAATGTAAGACCACTAGGAATTAGACGTTGTAAATCTCGAAAAAGAGGAATCAACCCCGCAATGAAAAGTCCCAATGCCGCGCCAATTAACAACTGAACTAGTAAAACTGGAATTATTAGAAACCATCTTAAAGACGGTTCATAACCCTGCCAAATTATAAACACAAAAAGCAATAGAAAGACTGGCGCTTGCTTCATAAAAGCCTGCAAAATCTCTACAACAGGTAATGCCAGCGCCGGAACGCTAGTCTGATTTAGTAAAGATTGACCAATTATAATAGAAGAGCTGGCTGCGGTAACTGTTCGCAAAAACCACATCCAAGGAATGATTCCAGACAGTAGCAGCGGCGCGAAATCAGGCTCTCCGCGAAGCATAAGCACAGCAAAGACCAAATAGTAAACGACCATGTAAAGTAGAGGTTCCAAGAACCACCAAATATATCCAAGTCGCGTACGCTGGATCTCAGATCGCATCCCAAAAAGCGCCTTTACCCATACCAGCTCTAAAAAAGCAGCTAGTGAATTCTGTGCGAGCGACCTTTTGAGATTAGAGGAATTAGTAAGCTTTATAGACTGGTTGTCCAGACTTCCTAGCTCGCTATCATTAGGTGTGTCTCGTCTTGAACCTGATTGTTTTGACGCTCGCTCTGCTTCCAGCGCTCCAACGTGTCCAATTTGCAAATGAGGACATAGATTTTTTAATTTAGACCAAACGACAAGCGCCTCAGACCAAAGTTCATTTTTCATCAATAGCTCACCGTGGAGAATGAACATTCCTTCCGGCGAGGCGACTTGCCGCTCACCTTCTTGAAAATATGCAGAAGCCAAAGCGATGTCACCACTGAGTTCTGCCAAGTTGGCTGATTGAATCCAGACTGCTGACTGATTCGGATGCTCAAGACGGGCACGTTTAAGCAGAACTTCAGCGTCTCCATGATTATCTCTGAGCATGCAAAGCCTAGCGTTTAGTGTAAGAGTTTCCGGATTTTCGGGGAACTGTTTTTGAACTTCCTTGAGAAAGAGAGTGGCACTTTCTAGCTGTCCAAGCTCAATTAACGCTTCTAAACTTCTGATCGAAAAAACTGCTCTTTCCGGAAAGGCTGTCCTTCCAATGCTCCATCTCTCAAGCGCCTTATTCCAATCTTTCTTTCTATGAGCCTCACGGCCCCACTCAATGGCTACATCTACATTTGCTATTAAGTCTGCCGACTCAGATGTCATAAAGAAGCACTCTTAGGGACCTAGCTTTTAAAATATTCTCAACTAAGGAAAGCTGTAACACAAAATTTAACAAACTCGAATCTATGAGGACACATACTTATCTCACGATTTAAGAACAAGGTCATTATCTCTAGCTGAAAAATTTTATCTTTTGTATCCGGTCAGCGATGTTAACATGTAGTTTAAATTGATTCAGGAACAAAAAGTTAGAATGAGTAAGGCATCCGAGAAAAACTTAAATACAACACAGTATATGAGGTAATAAAAGATGATTGGATACGTAACATTAGGAACAGCAAACTTAGAAAAAGCAAAGTCCTTTTACTCTGATTTACTTGGTGAAATTGGCGCCTCACAATTACTTGCTAACGAAAGACTTGCAATGTACGGGACTAGTATGAATTCTCCAATGTTAGCAGTATGTATACCTTACGATGAGAGTGATCCTAGCCCTGGGAATGGCACCATGATCGCAATAGATCCAGGCTCCAAGGAAATGGTCGATAAGCTTTATAAAAAAGCTATTGAACTTGGAGGAGCATGCGAAGGCGAGCCAGGTGAAAGAGTTCCTGACGTGTTTTATGGTGCTTATGTAAGAGATCCCGATGGAAATAAGCTGGCGTTTTATCAATTTGGCTCGTCGTTAGCCAGTTAAATTAAGGCCATGAAATTAATTGAAGGCATGTCCATATTAGTCACTGGTGGAGGAAGCGGCATAGGTGAATCCTGTGCTGAATATTTTGTAAATCATGGTGCAAAGGTAACCATCTGTGGTCGACGGGAAGAAAAAATATTTGCCGTTTCAGAGAAGCTAGGCGCTTTATGCAAGCCAGTGGTTGCTGACGTTACTGATTTTTCGGACCGTCAAAAGCTATTAGACGCCTGTATTGCCCACGGCGGAAAATTAAATGCATTGGTCAACAATGCGGCCAATATGTATCGATCTTCAATAGAAGAATATTCCGAAGAGGTACTTAAGGACGCATTCAATACAAATGTAATTTCTAGCATGATGCTTTCATCAA
The DNA here is from genome assembly GCA_902519405.1 of uncultured Gammaproteobacteria bacterium. Classification (GTDB taxonomy): domain Bacteria; phylum Pseudomonadota; class Gammaproteobacteria; order Pseudomonadales; family Halieaceae; genus CABYJX01. The sequence continues at coordinate 5,163 of CABYJX010000034.1, read as the reverse complement.
TTGCCGTGCCACATTTGGAAAAGACCGATGGCGCTATAGTGTTTATTGGGTCTACACATACTCGCCGAGCTTTTCCGGGAGCCAGCCCCTATGCCACAACAAAGGCTGCGCTAGAGGGTTTAACAAAGGTAATGGCCGCAGAACTCGGTCCAAAGAATATTAGAGTTAACTGTGTTTTACCGGGCGCTGTGATTACAGAGCTTAATCTTCGAGCTGGCGTAATAAAGGAATCAGAAGTAGAGGAACGTTACGCATCTGTAGCAAAGTTGCACGCCTTAGGGAGAGTGGGTACAGGTACCGAAGTCGCTGAATCAATCTCTCACTTAATAACGTCAGAATGGGTAACTGGTGTCGCTATGGAAGTTGATGGCGGTATAGGTTTGGGAGTTTCGAACTTCTAATCACATCTACACGGTTATTACTTGTGGAGAAAGTTTATAATGAGAAAAACCCATCCCCTAATCACTTCAGAGAATAAACTCAAACTCGCCATTTTTGGTTTAAATGTTAGCAGCGGCTGCTCAATGACGGATGTGCCTGGAACTCTTCAAGTCACCTGGGAAGAATCCAAAGAAATAGCTCTAATGGCCGAACGAATTGGAATAGAAGCAGTCATTCCCGTAGCGAGATGGAAAGGCATGGGTGGAAAAATCAATTTTAACCATCGAAATTTCGAACCTCTAACATGGGCCGCAGGTTTAGCGGCCGCAACCTCAACCATTGGAATTTTTGCAACAGTTCATGTACCTACAGTTCATCCAGTACGTATCGCAAAGGAGATTGCAACCGTAGATCACATTTCGAAAGGACGATTTGGATTAAATATAGTGGCGGGATGGAACACAAGGGAATTAGCGATGTTTGGCCTAAATCAACGGGATCACTCGGGCCGGTATGACTGTGCGGACGAGTGGATCTCTTTATGCAAAAAAATCTGGACTCAGTCAGATGAGTTTGATTTTGATGGGAAATATTTTCAAGCTACTGGAGTTTACTCTGAACCCAAACCTTACCAAACTCCTTTTCCATTGCTAATGAGCGCTGGAAACAGTTCGCGGGGACAAAGATACGCCGCCGAGCACACGGACATTAATTTTGTCGTCGCTCCAGACAGTTATGCAGCTGGGACCATTGCAAAAGAGGTAAAGCTTTTGGCCAAGTCCGATTTTAATAAGCATATCAGTGTATATGGTCAAGCTTATATAGTTTGCAGAGAGACAGAAACAGAGGCAAAGGAGTATCTCGATTATTACGTGAACGAACGAGGCGACCAGGATGGTGTGGAAAATCTACTCGACATACTGATACCAAATTCGAAAAGTGCTTTAGATACCGGATGGCGAGCAATGGCTGACAACATGATAGCCGGATACGGCGCCATACCTTTAGTAGGCACTCCCGAACAGGTTGTCGATGGTATGCGAGCTTTCTCTGACAATGGAATTGATGGCATTACACTTTCATGGGTAGATTACAAAGCGGGATTATCTCAATTTGAAAGTGACATACTTCCGCTAATGAGAGAAGCTGGCCTGCGCCAATAGAGATATAAATTAACGCTTAATATCGAGATACTTATCCAATGTTGAATGGAAATGTCTGATCCGAAGTTCCTGATAGCTGGCGGAAATGACTTTTCTGGATTGTGACGCTTTGAGACCACGCTGCACCTCAGGTAAATTGGTAGCATCCTGATCAAAAATAGCTGATAAAAGTCCAAATTCTGGTGCTTCTGAAAAAGGCTGATCTGCATTTAAATAGATCGTTTTTGCATCTGGCGGACGCTCCTGACCGGACCCAAAACTGTCGAGGAAATAGATATCCATGAAACAGCTATTAACGTCCATAGCATTTGGTCTGTGCCGATAGGTGATCTGGCTATGAAAACCACCCCAGGGCGAAAAATTTGGAAACAAGAGATAAAGTATCGAGTCCATCATTTCTGAATTTGTGGCAGATGCCAGCACATCGCTATCTAGGTGGTCTCTAAACTGCTGCTTGCGAACAGCGCCGATAGCCTCTCTAGAGCCCAACTTGTCTTTTTTAATACCAATCAGCTCTGCCGCCTGATCGAAACCACCGTCACCCAACATATCATTGACCGTCTCAATCACACTATATCTATCTGCTTGACCCGGATTTGCTACCCCTTGCGGCGTTATTGTCCTACTAACATGATCTCCCCACACATCGTATTGTGAGTTGTCACCACCTGTAAAAGAAAGAATTTGCGGGTGCGTTTGAACAGCATGATACGACTCAATAAAGGCCTCCATGGCAGCCTTCCAGTTACATCTAATCTCCTTCTCTATGTGGAGGGAAACATATCGGTCCTCAGGCCTCCAACGCTGAAAATGATCAGGTAAAATCGATGCATAACTTTCGAAGGTTGGTGCTTCTGGATCCATATTTATAAAAACCCAACCTCCCCAACAAGCCACCTGAACTTCAGGAAGACTTAAAGCCTCTAAATTCTCATGCTCGAACTCCCACTGGCAAAAAGCCTCCTTAAAAGTGCCATCTAGATTCCATGCAAAACCATGATAAGGGCATCGTAATTCTCTTGATCTACCTTTACCTGATTTAATTGCTCGTCCTCTATGCAAGCAAGAGTTGTGATACGCCTTAATATTATTATCTTCCGTACAAACTAAAAGTATCGAATACCGAGTAATCTCATAAACCAAATAATCACCCGGCTTGGCTAGAGCTGTCTCTCTACAAACCATCTGCCACACCTTCGGCCACAAGAACTCTACTTCCCGCTCAAAGAAACTTTGTTCGGTCCATCGACCGACGTCCAGGGCAATATTTTCAACACTAGGCTGAGTATCTTCCCTCAAACAATCGGGCACAGACACTAACTCGTCATTGAGTAGGTCTTGAAAACTTGGATAATCTGGTTGTGTAACTTTCACAACTAACCTCTTTTACGAGTATATCAATCTGCTCTTAAATAGCAGTAAAGGTAATATGTAACTCCTTAAGCCCTCTCAACAACATGTTTGGATGATGCAAGAGTGTATTTTTACCTTCCGATAGAGCCCAATTATCTGTGCGATTTAAAAGCGCTGAAAGCGCTATTTCTAACTCAGTCCTAGCTAACTGTGCGCCTAAACAAAAATGGATACCTTGACCGAAAGCAAGGTGGTCGCTGGCGTTTGATCTCAGCACGTCCATTTTTTCCGGATTGGAAAAAACACATTCATCTCGATTTGCTGCCTCGTATCTCACCATGACCATCGCACCTTCAGGTATTTCAACACCTCCGATTTCAGTATCGCATGTCACTCTACGCCACATACCCGTAGTTGGACTCTCCAACCTAAGGATTTCTTCAACTGCCGTAAGCACATGTTCCGGCGATTCTCTGAGACGCTGCTGCTGCTGAGGATTTTGAATCAAAAGCACCACTCCGCCAGAAATGGCGTTGGTTGAGGTTTCATTACCTGCCACAAGGATCTGCTGCAACATTCCCAGGGCCTCCGGCTTTGTGAGCAAACGACCTTCATCGATCTTCGCGTTAGCAAGATCCGAAATTATATTGTCCTGTGGGTTATCTCTAAGAAAATCAAGCATGTCTGCGAAATAATGCTGAAATTCAACGATATCCTTGGCATCCTGTAGCTGCCTCTCTTCATCGGCCAGTTGACCCACTCTACTAGCCGAGGCATCTGACCATTTCTTCAAAAGAGGCAATTCTGAACGAGGCACACCAAGCTGATCCGCAATGACATAAATCGGCAGCGGCACGCAAAGTTGATTTAATAAGTCAACTTCTGAGTCATATATCCAAGCATCGATAAGTTCATTAGCAATCTGTTCGATGTCGCCCCGCATACTCTCAATTCGCTTGTTCGAAAAAACTTTATTAACCAAACTTCGATAAATCTTGTGCCGTGGTGGGTCCTGAGTCAGCAGAGTCTCAACCATCTCGTATCCCGACTTATATACATCCCTGATTTTATTACTTCCTGAATCAGCGTTAATCATATTACTGAAATCATTTGAATAAGTGGCTGGATCACGGATGACCTGGCGCACATCGGCATGTCGGGTTACTAAGAATATATCCGAGCCGGGAAGTTTGAGAACAGGTGCCTCTTCTTGCACTTGCTTATATATATCGAAGGGGCATTCTAAAACTTCGGGATCAAAAAAATTAAGCTCTTCTAAGTTAATCCGGTTCACTATAAAGCCTCCGCAAGAATCAAATCAGCCGTTGGAAACGGACCGTCAGGAAGTATTTTCTTTCTCGCATTCACAAATGATTCAAAATCACCGGTCACAATCTGCCAGAAAAAAGCATTACCCCTACCATCAATATCTACATTAAATGGACAGAACCCCATCGGAATATATCCGAACGAATTTTTTTCGTCCGCAGTATAAAGATGGTTAGATTGAAAAGACTGAAGCAATGATACTTGATCGACAGGCACCATATCAAAAAAAGCGATTGCCGGCGTCTTTACATTCAGTTTTCTTAAAAACTCCGCGGGAAAGAGACCACCAGTCCAACGCGCATTAATCTCGGTCACGATAACCTCATCCCCGTCGATAAAATAATCAACTCCGCAATTTACGCCTTCCTCAGAAACGTGCCCATGACTGCGCGCGTATTCTCCGACTTTTATTAGTTCTTCGTAGTGCCTGTCTGTCACCACCAAGTCACTTGCTATGTAATTACCTACCCATTTTCCACCGGCGAAAAGAATTTTACGTACGTTACTTATACGAATATCTGTAGGTGTAATTGTTAAGTCTACCGTCATCTCTTTAAAACGATCGGTGTCAATAATCTCCTGCAGAAGAACCTCTAAATCATTATCATACTCTGTGATCGACTCTAGGCATTCTTTGACATTAGCAGCCGAGAACACATTCCTTGCCCCAGCTAAACCAAGCAGCTTCACCATCAGGCCTTTAGGGTTTTTTGAAAAAAAATCGTCTGCCTCTCCTTCTTGTATTCCACGTTTTCTATAAACTTTTGTGACTGGAACAGGAATTCCTGCCCCAGGGGCATGATCGGAAAAATGCAATTTAGAATTAGTATTTCTACTGATCTCTAGAGAGTGTGAATTCTGATGTAGAACCGAGTTTGAACCACTAATCATATAAAGATTGACAAGGTCTACCTCAGGCAGGTTACGAGACACACTG
>CABYJX010000033.1 GCA_902519405.1 uncultured Gammaproteobacteria bacterium | reverse complement strand
GAGATGGAAGTTGGTGGCACGATGGCGCAAAGATTAATCGTAAGCCGCTCGTAAAGTTTTTTGCAGGCCTTTTGCGGAGGGAAGTAGATGGCAAATACTATCTCGTAACTCCTGAGGAAAAATGGAGAATCACCGTCGAACTTTTGCCGTTAATGGTAATTGGATTGAAAAAAAGTAACTGTTCAAGAGTCCCGTGTTTAGATGCTGTATTAAATACCGACGAAATCGTTCCCATAAACAGTAGGTACAAAATTCAACAGGGCGTGGGAACAGGAGGTATTGCTAGCATAGCTCTATGGAATGGGCTTTCAGGATTTTTTAATCGATCGTCCTGGTATGAACTGGTCAATTTATGCGATGATAATTTTTTCATTCATAGTTACGGCGAACGATTCAAGTTATATTAATAGGTTTGGTTCTTTCACATATTAGGATAATTTGGTCCACCCATACCCTCCGGAGTTTTCCAAATAATATTTTGAGCGGGATCTTTTATATCACAGGTTTTGCAATGAACACAGTTTTGGGCATTTATTTGGAATCTTGGACCTGCCTGTTCATCGACTATTTCATAGACTCCGGCCGGACAATATCGCTGTGCTGGTTCAGAAAATTTAGGCAGGTTATTTTGGGTAGGAATATTTGGATCGATCAATGTTAAATGGCACGGTTGATCCTCTTCGTGATTGGTATTTGAGAGAAAAACAGAGCTAAGTCTATCAAAGCTTATTTCATTATCGGGCTTCGGATAATCGATTGGGCTACTCTCTGCCGCTTCTTTTAACAGTGAGTGATCATGATTATTGTCCCGGATTGTAAATGGAAGCCGACCCAAAAATATATTTTGATCAATCCAGATTAAGGCCGCGCCTAATAAAAATCCAAACTTATGAACAAATCCAGTAAAGTTCCTTGCTCTATATAACTCGTCATATAACCAAGATTCCAAAAACATAGCAGTGTGGTGGGTCAACTCTTTTGATGCTGGCTCATCCTTTGTTAATCCTTCTATTACCGCTTCAGCGGCAATCATGCCGCTTTTCATGGCTGTATGGTTTCCTTTAATCTTAACGCTATTGAGAGTTCCAGCGTCGCAGCCGATAATCAGCCCCCCAGGGAAATTCAGTTTTGGAAGAGAATTTAAGCCGCCTTTAACTGCGGCTCGTGCTCCATATGTAACCCGGCTGCCGCCTTCGAGATATTGCCTAATTTTTGGATGCTGCTTCCATCTTTGGAATTCTTCAAAGGGGCTGACATATGGATTTGAATAGTTAAGGTCAGTAAATAATCCTATATATACTTGATTGTCGTCAGCATGGTATAGAAATCCTCCACCGTCTGACTTGCTCTCGCTGAGAGGCCACCCAGTTCCATGTATGACTAAACCGGGGCTATGCTTTTCTTTGGGAATCTCCCAGATTTCCTTTATACCTAACGCATAATGCTGGGGAGATTTATCCTTATCAAGCTCAAACTTCTCTATAATTTCTTTTCCCAGATGTCCTCTGCAACCTTCAGCGAAAAGTGTATACTTCGCATGCAGCTCCATCCCTCTCACAAAGCTATCTTTTCGTTCTCCAGATGCTGTTATTCCCATGTCACCGGTGGCAACTCCTTTCACGCTCCCATCATCGTGATAAAGTACCTCTGAGGCAGCGAATCCGGGATAGATTTCTACTCCAAGTGCTTCCGCTTGCTCTCCTAGCCAGCGGCACACATTACCCATAGAAACGACATAGTTCCCCTTATTGTGCATGGGTTTCGGTATAGCCCATTGTGGAAGCTTAATTGCGTGTTTGTCTGTTAGGAACAGATGAAATTCATCGTTGGAAACGCTTGTACTCAACGGGGCATCTGTTTCCTGCCACTTTGGAAATAGCTCATTTAGGCTCCTTGGTTCTAGAATCGCTCCGGATAATATGTGTGCGCCGATTTCAGATCCTTTTTCAATAAGGCAGACGGTTAGGTCAAGCTGCTTTTCAGAAGCAAGCATCATCAGCTTGCATGCTGCTGAAAGCCCTGCAGGCCCGCCACCAACAATTAAAACGTCAACTTCCATGGATTCTCGATCCATTTGCCCCTCCACAGAGAAAATAAGTTAAAATTTACGTAGCACAGTTTTGGTTGGATTAAAAAAAGAGCGCAGAGATATCTCCCCTTAATTCACATCTATCTGACGTGCTTTTACGTATCAATTGTACTATAGATGTTAGTAATTCTGGAAATTAGCGGGGTAGGAGTCAAGTATATTAAATACAGTTGACCTCATATATAAATGTCGGCAACATAGTCACGTTATTTAGCCCAAGATCCACTTGGCATGCAGAGTTCGCCTGTATAAACTTATTGGAGGAATTATGAAGGTACTCGTTGCTGTAAAGCGAGTCGTAGATTATAACGTAAAGGTCCGACCAAGGTCTGATGGCAGTGATGTCGACATCAATAATGTCAAAATGTCGATCAACCCTTTTTGTGAGATTGCTGTCGAAGAAGCTATCCGACTCAAGGAAGCCGGTGTCGCGGAAGAAGTTATCGCTGTTTCGATAGGAAGTGTGCAAGTCCAAGAGCAAATTAGGACGTCACTGGCACTAGGTGCTGATAGAGGAATACATATTGAAACTCAAGACTCCTTGGAACCTTTGGTAATCGCTCGATTACTTAATTCGATCATCGACAAGGAAAAGCCAGCGTTGGTGATTACTGGAAAACAGTCTATAGACGGAGATAACAATCAAACAGGACAAATGTTAGCCGCCCTAGCTGGGATGCCTCAAGGAACATTCGCCTCCGAAATTACAATTGATGGAGATGAAATATCTGTCGTCCGGGAAGTCGACGGCGGATTACAGACTGTTAAGCTATCATTACCAGCAGTGGTCACTACAGATCTACGCTTAAATGAACCCAGATACGCATCCCTTCCAAATATTATGAAGGCTAAAAAGAAACCATTAGATGTCTTCACACCTGAGGAGCTAGGAATTGAGTTATCCAATCATATCCATCTCATTCACGTAGAGCCGCCACCAGAGAGACAAGCAGGTATCAAGGTGGAGGATGTTGATGAACTAGTGGATAAACTGAAGAATGAGGTGAAAGTAATATAATGGCTACGCTTGTTATAGCAGAACATGATAATCAGGAATTAAAGCCAGCAACTTTAAATACCGTAGAGGCTGCAAAGGCGCTGAATTCGGAAATAAATTTATTGGTAGCAGGAAAAAATTGTGGGAATGTGGCGAACACTGCAAGTAACATTGAGAATGTTTCTAAAGTATATCTCGCAGATAGCGAAGCTTATGAGCATCAGTTAGCTGAAAATGTCAGTTTACTTATTCACGACCTAGCGCTCCAGCATGACGCAGTTTTAGCTCCTGCGACCGTTAATAATAAAAACACTTTGCCAAGAGTCGCGGCAATGCTTGGGGTTTCTCAGATTTCTGATGTAATCTCTATTGAGACTGATGGAGTTTTTAAACGGCCAATTTATGCTGGTAACGTAATCGCAACTGTAAAGACGAGTGATCCAAAGTGGATTATTACTGTGAGAACAACAGCTTTTGACGCCTGTGCGGCAGTAGGTGGCTCCGCCGCAATTGAAGAAGTAGATATCGTCCACGATGCGAAGATATCATCTTTTATGAAGGAAGAAGTTGCCGTTTCAGATCGACCTGAATTGACTGCGGCAGGGATAGTAATATCGGGTGGAAGAGGGATGCAGAATGGCGATAACTTCAAATTATTGGAGGGTATCGCCGATAAGTTGGGTGCAGCCATGGGAGCATCCCGTGCGGCAGTAGACGCTGGTTTCGTCCCAAACGATATGCAAGTTGGACAAACTGGAAAAATTGTCGCGCCTGATCTTTATATCGCAGTCGGTATTTCAGGAGCAATTCAACACCTGGCCGGTATGAAAGACTCAAAAGTTATTGTTGCAATAAATAAGGATGAGGATGCGCCTATTTTCCAGGTAGCTGATTATGGTTTGGTGGCTGATCTCTTTGAAGCTTTGCCTGAGTTTGAGTCCAAAATTTGAATTAAACCTCTATCTCATCATGCGCTTTATTTGCAAGTACAGGAGGATCTGGTGATAACAATAACAGAGCAAGCAGAGGAATATCTTGTTGAGTTACTAGAGAAACAAGAAAATGTGTTGGGTGTACGAATCTATATAAACGATCCTGGCACTCCAAGAGCAGAAACATGCATAGCATATTGCAGAGATGGAGATATACAGGATGATGACTTAGCTCACGAGTATGCTGGTTTTAAAGCATGGTTCGATAATAGAAGTCTTGTATTTCTTGAAGAAGCGCTAGTCGATTATGCTCAGGATAAAATGGGAGGTCAGCTGACGATAAAGGCGCCGAATGCTAAGATGCCAAGGGTTAATGACGATAGCCCATTGGAGGATCGTATCAATTATGTGCTTTATAACGAGGTAAATCCTTCTCTCGCTGCTCACGGCGGAGAGGTGAGCTTGGTAGAGGTTACTGATGATAAATTTGCAGTTTTACGCTTTGGAGGAGGATGCCAAGGTTGTAGTGCTGTAAGCTATACTTTGAAGGACGGAGTAGAAAAAACTTTGCTGCAGCAATTACCACAGCTCAAGGGGGTGCGGGATTTAACGGATCACTCAGATAGATCAAACGCATTTTATTGAGAGCAGATTCAGTTTAAAGGTTGCTATGTAACCGAAGGCAGAGTTTTTCAGTGGTCCGCCAATCAATGCATGCATCCGTTATCGATACCCCATATTTAAGCGATTTTGCTCCACTTATCAGTTTTTGTTTGCCATGTTCTATATTGGACTCAATCATTAATCCTATGATTGTTTTGTTACCTTCTTTTAGCTGCCTAATCACATCATATACAATGTCTAGTTGGTTCTCGGGATTTTTGTTTGAATTAGCGTGACTACAATCAATCATTATATTTTGAGTCAACCCAGCATTACGCAAATCGGTCTCGGCCTCTTTGATGCTCGATGAATCATAATTTTGACCATTAGAGCCGCCTCGTAATACAACATGACAATACTGGTTACCATTTGTCTGAACTATAGCGACTTGTCCTTTTTCATTTATACCAAGGAAACTATGAGGTTGAGAAGCAGCCGTCAAAGCATTTATTGCTGCGTCAAGACTCCCATCTGTACCATTTTTAAAGCCTACAGCAGATGACAAGCCACTAGCCATCTCGCGATGAGTTTGTGATTCTGTAGTCCTAGCTCCGACTGCAGCCCAACTTATTAAATCATGAAGATATTGCGGAGAAATAGGATCCAAAGCTTCCGTTGCAGTGGGCAAGCCTAAATTCAGAATCTGCAGCAGGAGTTGCCTACTAATCTCCAACCCATCAGAAATATTAAAGGAGTCATTAAGGTAAGGATCATTTATCAATCCTTTCCATCCAGTAGTAGTTCTTGGTTTCTCGAAATACACCCTCATGATAAGAAAAATCTTATCCTCTACTCTTCTGGATAGTGTTCTAAGCCTTTTCGCATAATCTAAGGCGGCAATAGGATCATGGATCGAGCAAGGACCAACTACCACTATCAACCTTCTATCGATATGATCCAGAATTTTTTGAATAATCTGTCTACTTGTTTTTATTGTCTCAAGCGCTTGCCCTGCTAATGGCAGTTTATTCTTAAGCTCAGAAGGAGAGATTAAAACTTGCTGCGCAAGGACATTGGCATTATAAATATCATCTCTCACAGCCATTCTATAGCCTTACCGTAATAATTTTAGAGTAGTATGCGGGACCGGAGTTTACATGACCCATGGAAAATCTGACAGCTCTAAGATAAGTATAAAATATGATAAAACATATTAATTGCTCCAGAGCACCGGCTCTATTTAATATCTCAGAGCTTCAGTTGACAGCAAAGTGGACAGATATCTTTTTGACTCCCAATCATAGACTCGCGAGACACATCAAAATTGCGTGGGAAGAAATATTGATTAGTACGGGCCGAAAAAACTGGCCTAAAATCGAATCATATCACTGGGAGATTTGGATAAAAAGTCAATGGGACAAGGCGGTCTTGGCTGGCCTTATCGAACCCATGATTCTATTAAATCCAAATGTTGAAAGAGAGATTTGGAGACGTGTTATCTTTGAAGACGGCATAAAAGACTCCTCTTTTAATTTAGTTGATCCCGCCACCACCGTAGAGAATGCGATTTGGACTAGGAAACTTATTCAACGTTATCGACTAAATATTAAAGACTCGGGTATAGAATCATACTTCCTCTTAGAGGAGGACTGCGCTGCATATCTAAGATGGGAGGGAGTGTTTAAAGAGTATCTCTTCAAAAATAATATTATTACTATTGAAAACTCCATCGCATACCTGAGTGATGTGCGAGTGAATTTAGGCACCCAGCACACGATAAATCTTATTGAATTCGATCCTGTCCCACCAATTCTTTTGGATTATCTAGAAGAGCAAGGTGAGGTAAATGTTTTGCATAAAAATCATAAACCCTCTGATTCTAAACATCATGTGACAAGCTACGTGGATAAGCAAGCCGAACTTCAGGCAGTTGCTAAATGGGTATTCGAAACTTTCAAAGAGGATACTGACGCTACAATTGGGGTTGTCCTTGATGACACAAAACTAGACCGGTGGAGATTGGAGCATCTCTTGCGCAGAGAGTTCGATTGTCTGGACGAATCTTATAATGATTTGCCAATAAATTTCTCGACTTTGATCACTCTTAACCAGGCGCCATTAATCCGTGACGCCTTTAGAATTCTTGACTTAGTTTTTGCAGAAATAAGGTTTTCTGATTTCGTTTCTCTTTTGCAATCTCGGTTTATAAGCATTTTAAAGGATCAACCTGGACTTCATAATAAAATACTCAAAATTCTTAATCGTAAAGATTCTGAACTGATTGAATTATCGGATATGCTGACTGCTCTGACGAGGCTAGTTAAGAAGGATAGAAGCTTAGATGATAACTTTCTCGAGGAACTAGAACTACTAAATCAAACGAAAACATCGAATATAACCAATGTTCCTTCTAGTTGGCGCTCTTATATTTGCCAATGCTTGGCTCTATTTGGTTGGCCAGGAACAGAAACTCCCGACGCCTTTGAATTAAGACAATACGAGTTGTGGCAGAATCTCATCAGCGAACTTATGTCTTATAATTCGGTACTCGGAAAGATAACTTGTAAAGAAGCAATTAATATTCTCTATCGTTCCAGCACTGATAGACCTTTCCAAACTGAAACAGAAGGGAGACGTATCCACATCTTAGGACGACTGGAAGCAGCCGGTTTATCCTTTGATCAACTATGGATTACCTCTATAGATAGAGATCATTGGAGCTCTGTGAGAAAAAGAAGCCCCTTCATACCCAATAATATTCAAAAAGATCTAAATCTCATAGGCGAGGGTATATCTACTGGAATTAATAGCCATGATCTATTATCTGATTATATTCGTCTTAATAACTCAATTTACTCCAGCTTCGTAGAAAACCATAAAAATCAAAACCTACGGTTAACTAAACTTTTTAACATATCTGAGGTTTGTCAGGATAGAAGTAGATGGAGAGCCCCAACGGCTTGGGATAAAGCTTCAGCTGAATTGGCTACAGTTTTTCAAACCGATCAACTACCGAACGTTCTGAATTCCGAACTCAAAAAAATAAAAGGAGGCAGTGGAATAATAGAGGATCAGTCAATCTGTCCGATACGAGCCTTTCTTCGACATAGATGCAACCTAAAGTACTATGACTCACCCAGCTCAGGTCTCTCATCCTTAGATCGTGGAAAATTGATGCATGCCGGATTATTTAACTTCTGGGGATATATTCGAAGTCACTCAGAATTAATTGATCTCGATGATAAACAGCTCAAGATCCTGGTCAAAGAGGCACTAGATGAAGGTTTCCAGCAGTTTTTAAAATCGAGTGATGTGATTCGGTCTAAGATCTTTATTTCGTGGGAGTTACAGCGACTAAACGATCTATTACTGGAATGGATTTCTTTTGAAAAGACTCGCACACCATTTAAGGTGATTTCGAGAGAAGCAGACTTTGAGATACAGTGCCTTGACACCTTGCTAAACATATCAGTAGATCGTATTGATCTTCTGGAAGACGGAAGTTACTTAATTATCGATTATAAAAGTAGCTTACAAAACCTTTCGGATTGGTTTGGAAATTATCCCAGAAAACCGCAATTACCTATCTACGCAGCATTTTTGCCCAACAGCGATGGCATAGCATTTGCCGAGGTTAAAAAAGATCATTGTGGAATTAATGGACTGATTAGACACGTTGACAGTAGTGTGAAAAATATTGATCCAAATAAGCGTCGTATTATAAGTAGAGAAATAAACTGGGATACTCAGACAAGGATATGGAAACAAACTATTTTGAATTTACTCCGCGATTTTATAAACGGGCAAGAAGAAATCAAACTTTCTCGCGCTTCATGTGATAACTGTTCTTTCTCTTCCATCTGTCGAATTCACTCATCTGGAGGTTAAAAAATCACATCACCTGACTTAAATTCTCGTATCGTAGCAATTGATCCAAAACGTAGTTTTTGTTTGTGTGCTCCAGCGGGCTCAGGCAAGACAGAGATATTAATACAGCGATATCTGTCCCTCCTTGGAACTGCGAATAATCCTGAAGGGATATTAGCGATCACTTTCACTCGAAAAGCCGCTGCGGAAATGAAAGATCGTATTATAACTGCATTATCGTCTACCGATTCTGTGACCAGCTCTGGAAACGAAGGTAAAACTCAAGAACTTGCTCGTAAGGCTATAATAAATAGCGAAAAAATGGGGTGGGATATCCTAAATGATGAATCTCTACTGAATATTAAAACTATTGATAGCTTCTGTAATGAGCTTGTTGATCAAATGCCTGTTACTAGCTCATTGGGGGGAGCTATTGAAATATCAGACAACCCGAAGTTCCTTTATAAGGAAGCGGTTAATCTACTTTTATCATCCAATACTTGGGATGATGTGACGCAAGTTAATCTAAAATCTCTTGTCTTGTATTTCGATAATAACGTTGAAAAACTTGAAGAGCTACTGATCAGAATGTTGTCCCATCGAGAGGAATGGCAAGCCGATCTAGTGCGCGCTAATTTAGAAGGCCTGGACTCTCTCTCATCAAATAGAACAGTTACAGTATTAGTCCAATCTCTTTTCAGCCAGCTTGCTGCTAATTTGAAAAATTATTCCACAGAACTTAACCAAATACTCGATTATATTGGACGAAACTTGAGCTCCGATTTTCCATATGAATTACCTCAAGCTAGAGTTGAAGATACAGATAGATGGATGGCTCTTGCCAACCTCTTTTTAACTAGAGATAAAAATTGGAGAAAACGTTTCACAAAAAAAGAGGGCTTTACAGGAGAAAAAGCCCTTAGGCTTTCGTGGATAAAGCGAATACTTAGCCTGTCTGAAGATTTTTCGCAAATACCAGGTTTTAAAGAATCATTAGTTGAAGTACAGCATCTCCCCAACTTCAGAAAAACATCACAGCCCGATAGTTTAGTGAGTAGTCTAGTTTCAATCTTGCCGCGATTAGTTGCGTGCCTATTAATGACATTTCAAAGGAATTCTATCGTAGATTTTACGCATATTAGTTTTGCTGCCGTGGATTGTCTTGGTGAGGATGATAGTCCAACTGACTTATCTTTGCGGCTCGACTATCAGATCAATCATATACTACTGGACGAATTTCAAGACACATCTATAAATCAATATCGTCTTCTATTAAAGCTAACGCGTGGTTGGTCAGAGTATAATCAAGAAAATGCTGCTAACCCTCACACCTTATTCATCGTTGGCGATCCAATGCAATCTATTTATGGATTTAGAGATGCAGATGTATCTTTATTTCTTAAAGTAATGGAGGAGGGTATAGGTTCACTTAAGCTCACCACTCTATTTCTAACTCAAAATTTTAGATCAAATCCTGATCTAATAAATTGGCTAAATCATGCCTTTGCAGAGATATTTCCATCCGTTAGTAATATTCAATGTGGAAAAGTCGCTTTCACTCCCGCAATCTCACCAAAAGTAAATAATATCAAAAATGGTTCATCCGTAAAGATTGACTTCCACCTGAATGATCCCTTGGGTAAGAGTGAAGCGGCAATGATAGTCTCAGAACTCATTAAACAAGTTGCAAATCCTGACATAGAATCAATTGGAATATTAGGAAAAACACGTCGTCACTTTTCAGGCATCATTGAAGCGATGCGTGAGCAAGGCTTGGAGTATAATGGCACCGCGCTCGAGAATATCAGTAATTCTCAGGAAATTATGGATCTAGTGTCACTCTGTAAGCTGCTGGCTAGACCATCAGATCGATTAGCATGGTTTTCTTTTTTGAGAGCTCCATGGGCAGGATTATCTTTTTCAGAGATACATCTTTTGTCAAATATTAAGGATACTTTAGTCTCAGAACTCTTACCAGAATTTTTATCAAACCAAGCACTGCTCTCCCTCCCAGCAAGTATTCAAGAAACCATTAATAGAGTTCTACCAATAATTCAACGTGCAATTTTTTTACAGGATAGGCGTAGTCCAAGATCACTTGTGGAAAAAGCATGGCTTGAACTAGGAGGCTCAGTTGGATTGACAAGAAGTAAGGCCGATAACATTGAGTTTTTCTTTGAAGTCCTAGACGAATGTTGGTTGTCAAAAAAATATTTGGATATATCGTGGATTGAAGATCGAATAAATGATTACTACATTGATTATGGCAATCCAGATGCAAAGATTCAATTAATGACAATACATAAAGCTAAGGGATTAGAATTCGATTGTGTTTTCCTCCCGGGGCTAAATCGGCAAGTTAGAGCGAATGAAAAACCAGTGCTTCTTATGGAGAACTTGCTATCTTTAACCGAAAATGGGGGTATTGTACTCGCTGGATTAGATAAAGAAAAAAATAGGCCTAGTACCTTTAATTATCTGTGGCATAGGCGAAAGCTTCGTTATCTGGAAGAGAATAAGAGATTATTATACGTTGCTGCTACAAGAGCAAAAGTTAAACTATATTTAAGCGGTTCTTATAGAGATTTCCCTGAGGAAGACTGTGACACTGAATATCCAGTTCCAAGAAAAAATACATTCTTGAGCTTAATTTGGAAGACTTCAAGGTCTAATGTGGAATTTCATAAACAAGAGTTTAAAAATTACTTACTTGATGACGAACCATTAAGGATAAAAAAGATTACTGGTTTTAGCTACGTTAGAAATACTACCAATGACAATTTAAAAACAGGGCTGAACTGGCCTCAATCAGTCTCATTCTCTCTTGAGAGAGAAATTGGGATATTGGTCCATCAAACACTAGAAGCAATTGTACTATCCGGATCAATACCGTGTGTTAAAGATTTAAGACCCCTTTTTATACATAGATGGATCCTCTGGTTAGACGCTTTAGCGATTTCTAAAGAAGATGCATCCGCTCCACTCGCGGTAGTGGAGTTAAATGTCATTAATCTTTTAAATGACGTTAAATGGGGGAAATGGATACTCAGCAATGAACATCTGGATAGTAAGGCTGAACTCTCTCTAACTTCTTTAGATTCACAATTTGGAATTCAAGATCTGGTGATAGACCGGACGTTCATCGATAAAGAAACTGGAGTAAGATGGATTATTGATTACAAAACAACGAAAAAACTGGAGACGGAGACGTTAAAAAGCTTTGTAAATCGAGAGTCAAAAAAATATGCTCAACAATTAAAGAACTATAGGAATGCTATCTCTGATTCTGAAAAACGAACAATAAATTGCGGTATTTACTTCACTTCTGTAGGTCATTTCGAGCATATTTAGATAAATAAGAAATGACTACTTTTCTAGAAAAAAGAATTGAGCGAATTGTGATATTGACTGGCGCTGGCGTCTCTGCTGAATCTGGTTTAACTACTTTCAGGGATTCTGGCGGATTATGGGAAGGGTATGATCCGTTAGATATCGCAACGCCCACCGCTCTGGAGACTAATCGTGATGTAGTATTGGATTTTTACAATTTAAGAAGATCGGACTTAAATAAATGCTTACCAAATCGCTCTCATCTAGCGATCTCACATTTCCAGCGGGCGTTTTCTGGCCATGTATTTCTTATAACACAAAATGTTGATGATCTTCATGAAAGAGCAGGGAGCCCCCAAGTTCTCCATATGCATGGATCTCTAAAAGTCATGAGATGTGAGCACTGCTATAAGGAAATGAAAGCGCTGCAAATTTTTAAATCATCCACACCATGTCCTTTATGCCTTAAATCAGGGAATTTACGACCAGATATCGTCTTTTTTGGAGAAATACCAAAACAATTGGATGAGATAAATGTTGAAATCATGAAGGCCGATCTTTTTGTGTCAATCGGGACATCTGGAGTTGTATATCCTGCGGCAGGATTTGCGGCGCAAGCTCGGGATAATGAAGCCATTTGTGTTGAGATAAATAAGGAAAAAAGTGAAATAGCAAATTTATTTGACTACTCTCATATTGGACTAGCAACAGTTGAAGTACCAAAGTTTTTTTCAAAAGTTTTACTGGAAAATTAAGTTTTTGTGCCTTGGCTAAAAAACTCTCAAAAAAATATCGTCAGATTTAGGAAAAATCATCCTTCCAAGATCTAAGAACCGAGAATACTTGCACAGGTTCTCGGCTCATTAATTTACCTTGCATTGTCAAGTCATTTAGAAGATCTTTTGTTGCGCATCTAAGGAAAGGATTAGTTTTTCTCTCAAGATCAATCGTTGACGGCAGAGTTATTTGGTTTTTAGCTCTGAGCGCTAGCACTTCATCGTAACGAATATTCAGTTCAGCATTATTGGGTTCAACTTGCATAGCGAATCTTAGATTCGCTTCAGTATATTCATGAGCGCAATAGATCTGCGTATTTTTTGGAAGAGCTGATAACTTCGTCAGAGATTTATGCATCATTGAGTGAGTCCCCTCAAATACTCTGCCACAACCTCCGGCAAATAAGGTGTCACCACAAAATAATAAAGGTATCTCACCGGCATGATAATACGCGATATGGTCAAGTGTATGTCCTGGTACTTCTATTACATGGAATTTTAAACCTAAGATCTTAAGAGAATCCCCATCTTTCATCGGAAATTCGATTTCAGAGACTTTGGAATTAGGTCCATAGATAGTGCATCCAGTCTCGTCCTTTAACGACTTGAGACCACCGGTATGATCATAGTGATGATGCGTCACCAAAATACTATCTAAGGACAGATTATATTTTTTGAGCTGTTTTAGGACAGGCTTTGGATCGCCTGGATCGACAACACAAGCCATTTTATTTTTCTCATCGATTAGCATCCAGATGTAGTTATCAGAAAAAGCATATATTGGATTTATACTAATCTTCCTCATTAAATTTATCCTGAAAATAAATATATGGCTTAATAAAAATTATTGCGTTCTTGGGGTATTATACTCACCTTAATGACAGAAAATATCCCAAAATTACTCGAAGATTGGTACGCTCGTCCATTCGGACAAGCAGCACTTCAGCAGACAAGTGAACGTATCTGTAAATCACTGGAGCATATCTTTGGATATTATCTAGTTCAATTAGGATTTGCTAGAAATATGCCTCTATTTCTGGATAGTACGATTCCTACTCGTATTCTGATTTCAAGTGCACGTGGAGAATTGGCTGATTTAGTGGCCAATTTTGAGGAGCTTCCAATTGCGAGTGATAGTACTGATGCGGTCATTGGGCATCATTTTCTAGAATTTTCTGGCCAGCCACACAGGACTTTGAGAGAGATCCATAGAATATTAACACCCCAGGGACACCTTGTTCTTATTGGATTTAATCCCTATAGCTTGGTAGGCCTTGGGCACCTTGGCTTGAAATTATCAAGAGCTAATCTCTGGAAAAGATGGTCTCCTATAAGCTTGGTACGCTTAAAAGATTGGCTTCGTTTACTTGGTTTTGACATCATTGAACACGAGACGTTATGTCACATTCCGGAGATCGGGTCTGGCAATTTTCGTCATGTACTTGCAAATTTAGAAAATATCATCAAGAGAACGAAATTACCGATTGGGGGATTATTTGTAATCCATGCAATAAAATCAGTTGCAGGAGCGTCCTATTTAGAGAAGAGGGAGCTTAAGCGCAAGACAATAGTCAATATTGGCGCCCCCGCTCCAAGTGCGGGATCAATCATTCCTAACAAAACGTATTAAGTACCGGGAATTAAAATGAAGGTTGTGGAGATTTTTACTGATGGCGCATGTAGAGGGAACCCTGGAAAAGGAGGCTGGGGAGCCCTTCTTAGATTCGATGGTGAAGAGCGAAGAATTTGTGGTGGTGAAATGTTAACTACTAATAATCGAATGGAGCTGCGCGCGGCAATTGAAGCACTAAAGGTACTTAATCAAAGATGTAATATCAATTTAACAACTGACTCATCTTACGTGAAAAATGGAATAACTCAGTGGCTTCCTAAGTGGAAGGTCAACAACTGGGTCACATCCAATCGAAAACCAGTGAAGAATATTGATCTTTGGCTAGAGTTAGATGAATTAACTCAGAAACATGAGGTTAATTGGCTTTGGATAAAAGGGCACAGTGGCCATGAAGGAAATGAAACTGCTGACAGTCTAGCCAATAGAGGAATAGACGAACTATAGAGGTTTGCAATGAGACAGATCATACTGGATACTGAAACAACTGGTCTTGAAGTGACTCAAGGACATCGAATTATTGAGGTGGGGTGTGTCGAATTAATCAATCGAAAACTGACAGGGAACCACTACCATCAATATATCAATCCGCAAAGAGAGATTGATCAGGGCGCCATAGAAGTTCACGGCATCACTCTTCAAAGCCTTCATGATAAACCATATTTTTCTGGAATAGCCTCAGAACTTCTTGATTATATTGATGGAGCAGAACTCATAATACATAACGCACCTTTTGACTTAGGGTTCCTGAATGTCGAATTTAAACTATTAGATCAGAATTTTACTAATATAGAGTCAAAGTGTCAGATTATAGATACTTTGCAACTTGCTCGTCACAGGCATCCCGGTCAGCGTAATAGCTTAGATGCTCTTTGTGAAAGGTACGATGTAGATAATTCTCAGCGAGATCTCCACGGCGCGCTTCTCGACGCAGAAATTCTTGCAGACGTCTATCTTATAATGACCGGGGGGCAGACTTCACTGCGATTAGCTAATACCGACGATAAACAAGAAGGTCGAGGAGACGGCTTTGAGCCAGTTACAAGATTACCTTCGAAAGACAGGAACCTTTCGATAATTTACCCCTCTGATTCAGAGCTTACTGCTCATGGAGAGTATATGGAACTCTTGGGAGAAAGAGGGCGCTCCTTATGGAAGAACTAAGTCAAAGCGCCTCGAGGTTAAAACTTTAGCCTACTATGAATTTAGTAACAGCCCAAAAACCTACACCGCCAAGCACTAATGTGTAAGGAAAAGCCATTATTACCATACGTCCGTAAGATAGCCGTATTAATGGTGCAAGTGCTGATGTTAGTAAAAAGAGAAAAGCCGCCTGGCCATTGGGCGTCGCGACACTCGGAAGATTAGTCCCCGTATTTATTGCTATCGCTAGTTGATCGAATTCTTTTCTCGATATTGTGCCAGCGTCCAGGGCTGCTTTGACTTCATTTATGTAGACAGTTGCAACAAAGACGTTATCACTGATCATGGACAAAATTCCATTAGCCAAGAAAAACATGGGCGGCCTGAGATCAGCCTCCATAGCTAATACAGCATCTATCACTGGCGAAAACAAATGTTGGTCATGAATCACAGCAACTATCGCAAAGAATACGACTAGTAAAGCAGTAAAAGGGAGTGCCTCTTCAAACGCGTGCCCAATCTGATGCTCTTCAGTTATACCATTAAATGCGGTCAATAAAACTATAACCATCAAACCAATTAATCCCACCGCTGCTAAATGTAATGCCAAAGCAATAACTAATATTGCAGCAACTAGCGCTTGAATGACTAACCTGGCATCAGATAAAGCAGTACGCTTTTTCTCTTCATCAATCTGATAACTAACTAAAATATCACGCACCTCATCTGGCATAGTAGCTCCATAGCCGAAGTAACCCGTCGCCTCCAGAATGATGCAAGTAAGTAGACCACAAGCGAAGACCGGCATTGTTACTGGAGCCATCAGTAGAAAGAAGGTTATGAAGTCCCAACCAGCCACAGTAGCTATTAGTAAGTTTTGAGGTTCACCAACAAGAGTACATACTCCCCCTAGCGCAGTTCCAACAGCACCATGCATTAACAAGCTACGTAGAAATGCCCGAAAGTCTTCCAAAGATTTTTTGTGCTCAGGATGTACATCCTCATCACCATCGCTAGAGCCTACTCCAGAAGATGAAGCGACTCGGTGATACACATTATAAAATCCTACGCCTACACTAATTAGCACTGCTGTAACGGTTAGAGCATCCAAAAAAGCAGATAAAACAGCAGCTACAAATGAAAAAAGAACTGAGAGAGCAATTTTAGATCTCACATTAATGAGTATTTTAGTAAACACGAATAGCAACAAATCTTTCATGAAATATATTCCTGCAACCATAAACATCAGTAGCAAGATAACTTCAAAATTTGCAACAGTTTCCTTAAAAACCATCTGCGGGGAGGTCATTCCCAATATAACAGCCTCTATAGCAAGAAGACCGCCAGGCTGGAGTG
>CABYJX010000032.1 GCA_902519405.1 uncultured Gammaproteobacteria bacterium | reverse complement strand
GAGCTAACTAATTGACCAAGGCAATTATAATAGATTTAATAACTAGCTCGACCTAGCTTACCGGTTAAACTTGAGACCAACTGAGACGATATTATGACTACCATCAGTGTAAATGGTGAAAAACACGCTGTTGAAGTAGAAGCCGACACTCCACTTCTCTGGGTTCTGAGAGACCATCTAAATATGATTGGCACTAAGTATGGCTGCGGGATTGCGCAATGTGGTGCTTGCACGGTTCATATCGACGGTCTTCCGCAAAGATCTTGTGTTATGCCAGTGAGCGCTGCTGAAGGAAAAGAGGTAACAACTATAGAGGGCCTCGCTCAAGGGGAGCTACTTAATGAGATCCAGCAGGCATGGCTAGATTTTGATGTTGCTCAGTGTGGCTATTGTCAGTCTGGCCAAATCATGACTGCTACTGCTCTCCTGAAGGAAACCCCCTCTCCATCTGACAGTGAAATAGATGCCGCAATGGGTGGACATATCTGCCGATGTGGTACGTACCAAAGAATCCGA
Source organism: uncultured Gammaproteobacteria bacterium (assembly GCA_902519405.1). GTDB lineage: Bacteria > Pseudomonadota > Gammaproteobacteria > Pseudomonadales > Halieaceae > CABYJX01. The sequence goes on along the minus strand of CABYJX010000032.1, from coordinate 16,540 downwards.
GAAGCAATCCATCACGTTGCGGACAAACCTGGTAAAAAAATTAAATGAGATGGTCTCTTGCTCAAGGCTTTAGCCGAAGAAGCTTTCTTAAAGGTGCAGCAGGAGGAACCGGAAGTCTTGTCCTGGGGGTTGAATACTCTTCTGCTAAGAGCCTTGCTAAAACAAATGCAACCACTGTAATAAATAACTTTATTCGCGTTGATCCGGATAATACCATCACTCTTCTAATCAACTACGCGGAATTTGGTAATGGTGCGTATACCTCACTAGCAATGATGGTGGCCGAAGAGATGGATATCGATTGGAACTCTATAGTGCTAAAAGAGGCGCCAACAGAGCCAAAATATTATAGCCCTTTGTTCAAAGAATATCTTACTGCTGGCAGTGTAACCACCATGGCTGCATGGATGCCCATGCGAACTGCGGGAGCACAGGCGAGGGATCTTTTTATCCGAGCAGCTGCACTCAAGTTGCAGACTGACATCAAGACTCTAGAAACGGAATCTGGCAAAGTGGTCCAAAAAAATAATGGTCGCAGCATAATGTATGGAGATCTTCTTTCTATAATCGAGAAAGAGGGGCTAAAAGTTTCGTCGGATGTTAACCTTAAAACTCCCGAGTCATTTAAGCTTATCGGGACAAAAACAAAGAGAATCGAAGGAGTTGAGAAGGTAAATGGTTCTGCCATTTATGGTATCGATATAAAACTACCCGGAATGTTGTATGGATCGGTAGCAAGGTGCCCTGTGTACGGTGGACAGGCCATCTCATGGGACGAAAGTAAGACACTAGCTATAAAAGGAGTTGTTAAAACTAAAAGAATCTCAAGTGGAATAGCGGTGCTCGCCAAAGATTTCTGGTCCGCGAAAAAAGGTAGAGATGCACTGGAAATAGTCTGGGATGAAGGAGCTAATGCATCACTCTCGTCAGAGGGTTTCTTTGCCGAATACAAGGCACTAGCCTCAGAGCCCGGTTTGCTGGCGGAAGACATTGGTGATAGCTTAAAGGTCTTGCAAGAAGCAGACAGTAGCATCGAAGCAGTTTATGAAATGCCCTATTTAGCGCACGCATGTATGGAACCAATGAACTGCACCGCCATGGTAGAGCTAGACAAAACAGATATCAGTAGGATAAGCACATGTGAAATCTGGTCCGGAACCCAATATCAGAGCAATGATCAGGAGATCGTCTCAAAGTTGCTAGATATTCCACAGCAATCCGTGATTGTACATAGGCCGTTGATCGGCGGTAGCTTTGGTAGACGCGCAAGTAAAACAGCCGACTTTACCGTTGACGCAGTGGAAGCTGCTAATGGTGAAAATGTCCCAGTTCAAGTAATTTGGTCGAGAGAAGAAGATATCCGAGGCGCACACTATCGTCCGCTTTTCGTGCATAAGCTACGGGGCGCATTAGACAGTGAAGGAATGCCGTTAGCTTGGCACCAAACGGTCGTGGGTCAGTCAATAATGCAGGGAACCAAGCATGATCCTGCCTACATGGTTCGAGGTATGGATATATATTCCCTTGACGGATGTTTACAAGAACCCTTTGGGGTTTTTCCTTACGGTACTTCCTATTCAATACCTAACCATAGAGTGGAAAGTCACAATCCCCCAAAAGTCGGCGTCAATCCACACGAATGGCGAGCCGTAGGACATACGCATACCGGTATTGCCTATGAGTGTTTTCTGGATGAAATGGCGTATGCGGGGGGCAAAGATCCTTTAGACTTAAGACTTGAACTGACAAAAAATAATCCTCGTATGAATGCTGTACTGCAATTACTCAAAGAAAAAACCGATTGGTCTACATCCTTGGGTGCAGGCCGTGCTCGGGGGATGGCCGCCAGGGTTTATTCTGTATCGCCTTGCGCACAGGCTGTCGAGATTACACTTTCAGACAATGGAGAGTTCTCAATAGATAAAGTTGTTTGCGTCGTTGATTGCGGTATTGCGGTGAATCCGCTTGGAATAGAAAGTCAGGTACAAGGCGGTATAGCAATCGGATTATCAGCAGTCGCTTTTGGCAATATTGAACTGATTAACGGCCGAGTAAAGCAGAGTAATTTCCACGACTATAACGTAATGCGAATATCCCAGATGCCCGAAATTGAAGTGCATATTATGCCGAGCGAAAAAATGCCTACTGGGGTCGGTGAGCAGGCCACGGCACCGATAGCGCCAGCTGTAGCAAATGCGATCTTTGCTGCGTCTGGAACTCGCGTGAGAAGCTTCCCTCTTTCTAAGCACGGTTTTAAATTAATCTAGGAAGTACTAATGGCGATTCAACACCTCGTTTGGCTCAAACAAAAACAACACGTAACTGATGAAGAAATGTCTGATTTACTTAAAAAGATTCGTCAACTAAGCTCGCTTGAAGGAGTTCTATCGATAACTGCTGGCACCAACTTTACTGATAGAGCCAATGGATATACTCATGGGGTTTCTGTTACCTTAGATAGCAGGTCAGCATTGGAATCCTATATATCAAGTCCGGAACATCAAGCGCTTGGAGACTCTATCCGAGCTCTATGCGACCTGCTTGCCTTAGATTATGATGATACCGTCAGGGAATAGATCACCGCTAGTATAGAAAATTCTAGCCCTCACCCCTCCTACATAGCATTGTGATAAAAATAGCAGTTATCGATAAATGCCTTTAACCCAAAAGACCAATAAGATTTTCTATATTTTCAAGACCTAATAATGTAACGTCTTGGCAAAAGCGTATGAACAAGTTTATCAAAGTGCGTGATAACATAAAAATCGACCGCGATCTTAAAAAATAAAAAAGGGGTACATGATGCTTCTAATAACATCTAAAACCAGTAAATTCCTCATCGGAAATATTCTTGAACCTCTCCCTCTCAATGTTCGGAGAGTAATAGTTTTGACTTTAGTGAGCATCATGCTGAGTGCATGCCAATCGGATCAGCCTGATAGCGTTATACCCACGAGTGTTGAAGATCCAGTACAAGAAATTATTACGAATGACGCTATCGAAGAACGACAGCTGTTGTGGGGCGATCTGCACGTTCACTCCAATCTATCCTTCGATGCGTTTGCATTCGGAAATCGCTTTTTGACTTCAGCAGATTCCTTTTCGTTCGCTCGAGGCGACAAGATTACATCTAGTATAGGCTTGGAGGCACAGCTCAAAACACCATTAGATTTCCTTTTGGTCTCCGACCATGCGGAGTTCATGGGAGTCATGCGTGCCCTTTCTAAAGATGACCCTGCGATCCAAGCAGCAGAATTCGCTCAACGCTGGAAGAGTGCAATGTCGGAAGACGATATGGGTAAGGTCATTAGCGAGTTTATGGCAACGATGGATGCCCAACAGGGTGATGGGGTCCCATCACAGTTCAAGCAGAATATCTGGGCACATGTGAATGACGTAGCCGAGCAATTCAATGATCCTGGAATATTTACAGCGTTTATTGGCTACGAATGGACCTCCTCGGTAAATGGTAATAATCGCCACAGAAATATTCTCTTTCGTGACGGACCAGAAAAAACACTTTCTTTCACCCCTTTTTCATCGATAGACAATAAGGATCCAGAGGCCTTATGGTCGGTTTTGGAAAGCTGGGTAGATGCAACAGGTGGACAAGTAATGTCCATACCACACAATAGTAATCTATCTGATGGTCAGGAATTTAGTGAAAACAGAGGTAACGGGCTTCCAATAGACTCCTTGTACGCGCAAAGAAGGAATCGGTGGGAGCCGCTCATAGAAGTAACACAGGTGAAGGGTGATTCGGAAACGCAACCTTTAATCTCACCTGATGATAAATTTGCGGATTTTGAGAGTTGGGACGAGACCGATATTGGTAATAATCCAAAGGACCCCAATACTCTTGCCGAATCCTATTTACGAGAATACGCACGACCGGCGCTACAGCGTGGGCTTAAGTTCGAACAAGAACTTGGCACCAATCCTTTTAAATTCGGGATGATTGGAAGTACAGACTCCCATACCGGCTTGGCGACCGCAGATAGTGACAACTTCTTTGGTAAATTTCTCGGATCGGAGCCATCCGTCGATAGGCTTTCGAATAAGATGGGCGGGGTCTTGTGGAACAATAGAGACCTTGCAGCCTCCGGCTATGCAGCTGTATGGGCTACAGAAAATACGCGGGAAAGTATCTTTGATGCAATGGCCAGAAGGGAGGTATTCGCAACTACCGGTCCTAGAATTGCAGTCCGTTTTTTTGGTGGCTGGGAGTTTGAGGAGGAATTACTAACTGATCCAAATATGATTGAGAAAGCCTATACAGAAGGAGTACCTATGGGCGGTGACCTGACAAGACAAGTTAATTCTTCGCAAGCCCCATCTTTTATCGTAAGTGCAATGAAAGACCCTGAAGGAGCAAACCTAGACCGAATTCAGATAGTTAAAGGCTGGATTAATAAAGATGGCAGTCGATCGGAAAAAGTTTTTAATGTGGTTTGGTCGGATAACAGACCAATGGATAGCGCAGGTGATATTCCAGACCTCCTGTCAACTGTAGACGGAGAGACGGCCACCTATAGCAATAGCATCGGTAGTGCTAACCTGTCGGCCCTTTGGAAAGATCCAACATTTGATGCCAATAACCCTGCGGTCTACTATGTAAGAGTGCTCGAAATCGAGACACCGCGCTGGACAACTTATGACGCTGTTAGATTCGGAGTCGATCTACCTGGAGATGTACCTATAGCAATTAAGGAGAGGGCTTACACCTCCCCTATTTGGTATAATCCATAAATATTAACAAGCTATCCTTCACTAGGGTGTTTACTAACTTCTACTGAGGGACGGGCCGCTATTCTTTCATACCAGCTGTTTAGCTTTGGTAGTGAATCAGAATCGAAGCCCTGCCCTACAAGCTTACCAAACTCTAAGAACGCATAAAGAGCAATATCGGCTATGCCGATATTGTCGCCAGAAATATACTGATTGTCGGACATTTGTTCTTCCAGCCACTGCAAACCTAAGGTAGCCTGGTATTTTAAATCGTCTGCAGCGGCTGGAATACAATGCATTCGACTCTCAAAAAGACCTAGACCCTCTGAATATCGGAAACCATTCGTCATCGGCAGAATAATCTTCATATCGATGCGGCGAGCCCACATGCGATTGACCGCACGCTCCTCAGATGTCGAACCAAATAACGAGGGCTCAGGGAATATCTCTTCGAGATATTCACAAATAGGGATGGTTTCGGCAATGATTCTACCATCATCTAACTCAAGTGCCGGGAGTTCACCGGCAGGATTAAGCTTCACAAAATCTGGCTGCCGATTCTCACCTGCCATGAGGTCTACCTCCTGAATCTCAATGGCTTCACCTTTTTCGGCCAAAAACATACGGACTAATTTCGGATTGGGTCCGATACCGCTAAATAATTTCATAGAACTCTCCTGTAAGCGATTACAAATAGAAGATATATTATCACCGACAGAATGAACTTTGTCTCAATCAAATTGCACGTCCGCTATCAAATGCGCTACTGACTCGACCGTCAGGTTCGGCTCGTAATCACAAAGATTGATATGAACATCCGATGAGGCTGTAGATCTTAGATTCAAGTCCGCAATAGAATAAAATTTATTCACCACACCGACGAGCTCTTTTATATCTGCACTGACAAACATGGAGCAATGCATCAAATGACGACTGGAACCATCAGGCCGACGATGCCACTGCTGAGAGGTGCCAACAAACTTTTTACCGTCAATCATCAAATTATATCTTCCGTCACAGATCGCGTTTTTGGTTCCACCAACAGAAATATTTAAATTTAATGGTTTTAAACTTCTCATTAGCCAATCCGTCAATATTGTATAATTCGAATCAGCATTTCGAATCACATCTTTAGAGTAGTGTCGTAATATGGAAATATTGAGCACTCCCGATGAGACGGGAAATGCACTACCTCCGGATTTCCTCGTCAACACTGGCCAACCTGAATCAGAGATAACTTGTACGGCAGCCTCTACAGAAGGCAATCGAGCATCCCTACCACTGATAGCAAGAGCGCTGTGACTCTCCCAGAATAAAATATCTTCAATGGGTTTCTCCGCTCTTAAAAGACCTTGTTCGTAATCAAAACAATTTTTAAGTGTATCTAAAGAAACCACGGATAACTTTCTTTGTTGGAAGCCTCACAACATGAATATCACAAGATATAATGCACTAGTTTATTCTATATGAGCAATCACCTGTCCCCGTTTAACAATTGCTTCCGCATCTTCGATAATAGTTAAGATACCAGCTGCCGGGGAAAGCAAATCCGACTGCGATTTCTCCACCATCACTTCACAAAGCACATCGCCTTCAGCGACGGTCGCGCCAGTTTTGTAGATCCAGGTGACAATAACCCCTTCTAAATCCTCTTCCCACATGTCATTTGGAATAATAACTTCAACCATCTTAGTGTCCTTAGAGACCAAGCATCTTTTTACTTTCTTCCACTATCCTGTCCGCCGTTGGCAGAACCCGTAACTCCATAGGACGAGAATAAGGTATATTCAAGTCTGGATTAGCCACGCGAGCAGGAGCACAGGTGAGTACTGAAGGATCACGTTCAACCACACTTGTGATTACTTCACCAGTAAACCCAAAACTTTGATAATCCTCATCAGCTACTAGCAATTTCCCAGTTTTTTTAACGGAATCAAAAATAGCATCTCTATCCAGAGGCACAACAGTCCTTGGATCGATAATCTCGACACTGATATTATGTTCACTTTGAAGTCGCTCAGCTGCTTCTATGCATTGGTGCACCGTCCAACTCACTCCAACCATGGTCAAATCTGTTCCTTCTCGTATAACATTTGCTACCCCGAAAGGAATAGTGTACGGCTCATCGGGTACCACCGACATTGAGGTCTTAATAGGTGTCCCCAGCATACCTACTCCTGCGACCTTTTTCTGCCCCGAGTAAATAACAAAATCATCGCTCCGAATAGCAGAATGCATTAACCCCTTGGCATCATAAGCATTTGACGGTGTAACTACGACTGATCCCGGCATATGTGCCAAGCTCGCAAGAAGACTCTGCGAGTGCTGGGCACCATTGCTATATCCACCACCCGAACCTAACATCAATACCATCGGAACCTTAACTTGACCATTGGACAGATAATAGTGTTTCGCTGCCAAGTTCACGATCGCGTTATAACAAACACCTATGAAATCAACAAAAGCAAGTTCTACGATAGGTCGCATTCCAGCCATCGCCGCACCAGTAGCCAAACCAATGAATCCAGTTTCTGAAATTGGTGTATCCAAAATTCGATCGGGCCCAAACATTTCACCTAAACCATCAGCGGTTCCAAAAACACCCCCGAAAGCAAATACATCCTCACCCAGCATAAATACGCTGGAATCATTCTGCATTTCCCACATCACCGCCTCTCTGCCAGCACGAGCAACTGTCAATGTTCTTTCACTACTCATGGCGATACTCCCGCATAGATATTTTGAAATGCATCGTCTGGGTCCGGATAGGGGCTATCTAAGCCAAACTGAATAGCCGCATCAACTTCTGATTTTTGTTGTGAAACAATTTCGTCTGCCTTCTCCTCTGTGAGAACTTCTTCGGTGATTAGCTTGTTCCGATATTCGACAACACAATCTTTCATAGCAGCGACTTCCTCTTGAGGAACGTAGGCCATCTGATCTCCATGCATATGTCCTTTCAAACGATAAGTCTGTATTTCCAAGATTGAGGCACCTTGACCGGAACGAGCTCTTTCCACACAACGTGCCATAGCTTCGAATATGAGGTCGCAGTCATTATCTTCTACATATTCACCATAAACTCCATAAGATGCGGCACGCTCACTATTCCTCTCAATAGCTGTGGATGCTTTCTTACTAACACTCACTCCCCAGTTGTTATCCTCTATGATACAGATATAAGGAAGTTTGTAGATACCAGCCATGTTCATCACCTCGTGGAATGCACCCTGATTCGCTGCAGCCTCTCCCATGTAGCTAACCGCGATACCAGCCTGACCTCTCATCTTGTTAGCTAACGCGACTCCAGCGGCGGGACCCATGCCCTCAGCAATAATTCCACTACAACTAAATTTGTGCTCTACTGAATATATGTGCATGTGACCACCCTTCCCCGCACAGTAGCCAGTTTTCTTCCCCATTAATTCTGCGGCTAATTTATTTAAGTCAAGGCCTCTACAGATAGCGTGATGGTGTGGCCGATGATTTGATGTGATCGTGTCTTCTAGCGAAAGATGCGGCATCGTTCCTGCGGCGCATGGCTCCTGACCATGAGAACTATGGATCTCTCCTGGGATAACACCTTTAGCAAGATCAAAAACCGGCATTTTGTCAGCAAAATATAACTCCAAAACTCGGTCATCAAATTCGCGGCTACGAACAATCTGTGAGTACATTGCCTTACGTTGATCAGCAGTCGGTTTCATCCTAATTTCCTGAGAAGTAAAAAATCGAGTGGAAGGCTAACCTGTCTCTATTGTTAAGTAAATATCTTTTTAAACTAGCCTTGTCTATCGACGCCATGTATCTCAAACCATATGTATTTGACAAAAAATCGTTAAAGTCTAAATGTTCAAATTGATAAGACGTAGGGAGTGCAAACAAATACCAAACAGGATAAAGTTCGTAATTCAGAATTTTAACTAAGACTGACTCTGCAAAAAAACTTGGTGGTCATTAAGGGCTAAGTGCATAGCGAAAACTTTCATATTACAACTTTCACGGGAATAACGACATGGATCTTCAATTACAGGGAAAAAAAGCAATTATAACTGGTGGGACCAAAGGCATTGGCCTCGCAACCGCCACGCAGCTTGCTGCTGAGGGAGCTGATGTTGCCATTTGCGCACGGACAAAAGAGGATGTCGACCAAGTCGTAGAGAGGCTTTCCGAGAACGGATCAAACATAAGCGGATCGGCAATCGATCTGTACGATATGGAAGCCTATTTAAAGTGGTTAGAACAAGCATCGGCTGACATGGGAGGCTGTGATATTTTTATTTCCAACGTCACTGGTGGAACTGCAATGGCGCCAGAAGATGCTTTTAGTGCAAAAGGTTTTCAAGGCTACTTTGATGTGGACTTAATGTGCTCCGTAAAAGGCTTTGATACCCTGCTCCCATCTCTGCAAGCATCCGACAGCGGTAGCGCAATTTTCATTAGCAGTACGGCAGCTCTAGAACATTTCCCCCCCAGTCCCCCAGCCTTCATGGCGCTGAAAGCTGCCCTGATAACACAAACGAAGACTTTGTCTCAACAACATGGAAAAGATGGTATTCGAATCAATGCCGTTTCACCCGGTCCGGTCTATATTGAGGGGGGTGCCTGGGAATATGTTAAAAATAATATGCCGGACCTCTACGACCAAACTATATCTAATTTACCACTAGGCCGAATGGCTTCCGCGGAAGAGGTTGGTAAATATATCGCCTATATTGCTAGTCCTGCCGCCAGCTTCATCACGGGAGCTAACTGCATCATTGACGGCGGATTAACTAAAACAGTCGGTTAGAGTAATAAGAGCAGCTTAATCGATAGAGGAACTCCGCAAACTTAAGTACCGTCCTAGATGGTACATTGAGTCGCCTCCGTAGTACTGGCTGGCGGTCAGCCTTTTAAAATAATGTGCTGCCGCCAGTTCGTCCGAGATACCAATTCCACCATGTATTTGGACAGCATGTTGCCCTATCAAACGAGCACTATCGCAAATCTCTACACGCGCCATGGACACCATACGACTTGTATCTGCCGAAAGAGTAAACGCCTCACACATCATCGTGAACATCGATTTTGCGCGCTCTAAAGCCATAAACATATCAGCCATCTTATGCTGAAGCACCTGAAAACTTCCTATTGCTTTTCCAAACTGCTTACGATCCTTGGAATACTCTACCGTGCGGAATAATAACGATTGCATGGCTCCTAGCGCGTCAGCCGAAGCACAAGCTGCTCTCAAATTCTCTTCAAACTCGATAGCATTAACCGCAGCACCATTTTTTAATACCAGTGATTCACGCGGCAGAACCACATGGTCAAATCTAATATTAACTAGCTGACGGTCATCAGTGGTATCTGAATTTTTCATTGAGATCCCATCAGACTCACAATCAATCAGGTATAGCCCTATCTGTGCAGACTCCATATCTGGGTTCTGATATAAAGCTGAAACAATAAGGCTCGATGCGCTATCACCGTCAAGAATTAAATTTTTCTCACCGCTGACTTCAAAGCCATCTTCACAATCTACGGCACGAGTAATGCTTTCACCGCTTGAAAATCCATTTATCGATTCAGTAATCGCAGATATCACTCGTGATTCTCCGGCTATAGTACGAGTTAAAGTATCAGATGCGAAGGTACTTTCAGAGCACAATGATAATAGTTGCGAGGCAATAAGTGATGACGAGAGCGGCTCGAGAATCAGTCCCTCTCCTAGTACACGCAGCAGCTCAAACATATCTGAGAGATCTCCAAATCCACCCTGCTCCTCTGGAATACCGAGTCCCGTCCATCCCAGCTGGGCAAAAGTATCCCAGTTATGCACAACTGTTTGATTTTTTGCTCTGGCTTTAAGAAGATCGCGCCGATTCTCAAAACTGTAGTTAGTCGTTAAAAATCTCTCGCCACTCTCAACAAGAAGTCTTGTTTCCTCTTTCATAAAAAAACAATCCTCTTAACTACGATAAATGTAATGCAGTCTTGGCAATGATGTTTCGTTGAACTTCATTTGATCCACCATAAATAGTGGCTGCCCTAAAATTGAGATAGCGTGGCACTATAGGTAATAAGTCTTTGGTTATATCGCCTGTGTAACCAGAAAACTTCCCTCCACTTTTTGGTCTATCGCGTTCCAATATTGCTCCATATGGCCCTAATGCCATCATGGCTAGCTCTGTTATCTGTTGCATTATTTCAGTATGCTCAACCTTAAGTACGGATGCTTCTGGCCCAGGCTCTGCACCTCCTGCTTCGAGCTGGGCAACGACTCGCATTTCAGTATAAGAGAGGCTCTCTACTAAAATTTCTAGCCGTGCCAAATCACGTTCAATTTGCTTGATTGAAAACTCATCCTTATGACCACGTACTTTACTCAGCAACAGACGATTTACCCGCTGCAACTCCTGTTTTAGTCTTTCTGCCTTTATGCTTCCTCCACGCTCAAATCCTAGTAGATATTTTGCGTATGTCCAGCCTACACCTTCCTCACCTACCAACTGAGAAACTGGAACCCGCGCATCTTCAAAAAAAACCTGGTTGACCTCATGATCTCCACTGGCTGATATGATCGGAGTAACACTCACTCCCGGAGTATCAAGATCCACTAAAATAAAACTAATGCCTTTCTGCGGTTTATCTTCAATGCTAGTTCTAACTAAAACAAATATCAGATTCGCATTATGAGCATCTGTGGTCCAGATCTTACTCCCATTTATAATATATTCGTCACCCTTTCGTTCTGCCCTACAAGATAAACTTGCTAAATCAGATCCAGAGCCTGGCTCTGAAAAACCCTGACACCAAAAATCTTCACCTGAGGCAATTCGCGAAAGATACTTTCCTCTTTGCCAATCTGTACCAAATCGGATAATAACGGGGCCTACCATCTTGACTCCCATAGCGGTAAGCTCTGGTGCGTTTGCGCGGGCACATTCAACTTCAAATATATAGTGCTGCATCGGGGTCCAATTCGTGCCACCAAACTGTTCCGGCCAGTGAGGTACCGCCCATCCGCGTGTCGACAACTTGCGTTGCCAGGAGAGCATCGCCTCTCTCTCAACCCAAACAGTAGTCGTGGACCTTACAGCTGCTACCATCTCTGGTTCTAATTCTTTTGACAGAAATGTCCTGACCTCCTGCTGGAAAGCTTCAAGACGTGGAGTTAAGTTCAATTGCATTTTTTATGGCCTTAGAAAATCGTTGCGAAGACTATCATACCGCACACTGTGGTTTCAAAAAAACAGAGGTGCCAGAGCAATAAACGGAATGGGGATTGGTTATAAATATTGCACGCACACATACCAATCAGCGATATCCTAAAGATCCGATCGCTGATTCAAAAGTTATTTAAATTAAATTGAGTCTGGCCTAATCGCCACAATTGCTAGTTATCAAATAAATAACGATCCATGATCTGATGGAAATGTCTAACCCGGACCTCCTGATAATTAGCCAAACTGACTTTTTTTCGATAGGACGCTTTCATTCCCTTTTGCACATGACATAAATTTGCCATATCTTGATCAAAGATTGGTCCAAGGGCGCCAACCTCTTCCGCTGAAGCCCAATCTTGATCCTCATCAAGCCAACGAATATCAGCTACCGGCAGTTCTTCACCATTTATGGGATTACGCTTAAGCATCATGACTTCCATAACGGTAGAGTCGACATCCCAGCCATTTGGCCGCCAGCGGTATACCACATTTGGAGGAAATCCGCCCCAGGGAGAAAAATTTGGAAAGACGTTAAAAACGAGCGCATCCAACATCTCCGCGTCACAACGTTCACTATAATCATGTCCGTCTTCCTCCCTAAAGCTTTGTCGACTGCTCTCTGCCATAAAGGCGCGGACAGACTGGCCGGCAGGAAGCATCAACTTATCCTCTGATGTCACCCTACCGGATAGCGAAGTTAAGGTATCAAGTATGTCTTGATCGCTAGGCTTCTCATTTACACTCTTGTAGATAAAAGGACTAGGTTCACCCATTGGCGCAATATTAGCATTGGTATGATCCCCCAAAATATCATAACGAGCATTTGTATCAGCAGTGAAAGGTGCGATTTGAGGATGCGTTTGCATTGCATGAAATGACTCCATGAAGGCCTCTGAAACTACTTTCCAGTTAGCACGGACAATCTTCGCCACGTGCACTATTTTTGTACAACCCCCCAAGTCCCAACGAGCGAATTCTTTGTCCAACGGACTTAAATATTCTGAAAGGGATATCGCATCATCATCAAAATTTATAAATACAAAACCCTGCCAAATATCTAAACGCACTTCAGGCAACTGCATATCTCGATCTTTGAGATGCGGAAAATCCCATTCACAGGGAATATATCGACTTGTTCCATCAATATTCCAAGAAAACCCATGGTAGGGACAAGTAAACGCTCTACTATTTCCATTCTCGGTAACTAGTTGCCTACCTCGATGCAAACATGAGTTATGGTAAGCTTTAATTTGATGTTCACCAGTACGAACAACGATCACCGAGAAATCAAGGATTTCGTAAACGACATAATCCCCCGTGTAAGGTATCTCCTCTAAACGACAAGCCATCTGCCAAACCTTTGGCCACATTCTCTCTGCTTCTAGTTTAAAATGCTCCTTACCCACATATCGATCGACTGAAAGATCTTCATCACCCAGATAACGATATCTATCGGTAGCTAGAATATCCGGAACGTCCTTACTATCAGCCGCTATCATGTCGCTATATGGAGTACCATGGCAGCGAGCGGTTCCCGGCTTTGGAGATGGTAGGTCTGAAGCTCCCATTGTAAGTTTCCTTTATATTGTTTCTACTGATGCCACTGAGGGACTAGTTTATACAAGCTAATGGCAAAAAACAGCTTTAGCTAATACCCCACTGAATACCGCGCCGAAGTAATTCATAATACTGAGGTAATTCCCAACTACATCGTTCTATCTGAGGATATTCTTCCATCAAGGGTTGCATGTCAAAGGTGGAGCGGCAATGCCCAAGAGTAAGATACAAGACTTCACCCTTACCGAGTGATTTAAGGTAGAAAACCGGATGGGCTTCATCATTTGTCCAGTCGCCATCTTCAAATGCATCGACGTGACCGTTGAAATGAGTATGCATTAAGCAATGATGTTTGCCATGGTACTCAGAAAGATAAAGCTCATCGACAGTATCAAATGGAGCAATACCCGCGACTAATTCATGCGTCGGATCCGTAATCTCGACTTTATAGCTTTCCACGGGCGGATGAGCTAAGAATTGGCTTCCCAACGTCTCCATAAAGGTAACCTCATCGCGTGGCGCCCTGAGTAATGGCGGATCATGAGTAACCCAAGTAAGTACTGAATTAGTCGCATGCAAACCAAACCATTTCCCTCCCTCCTGCACGAAGTTTTGAAGTGCGACTTGTCCATCCTTATCTGGTACCTCATCACAAGTATAAGTAACCAGTAAGTCTGAGGCACACATCCCGTCTACATCTCGATAATCGTTAGCAACTTTAACTCGTATAACTTCGTGCTCAGCAAGAAGTTTTAGCAGCTCAAGTCGAGCAAAATCAAAATCGTGATATTTGCCGCCGCAAACCAAATAAACATCTTTTCTCTTACCTTTCATAAAATCAAGCCATCCCACGCTTTTCAAATTTAATGTTCAATGTCTCTAGTCCTCTAAAAATAAGACTTGGAATATATTGTGGTGCAGGCTTTGAGGAATCTAAACGCATATTTTCAAGCCTCTCCACGATCCTTCTGAAGGCGCAAACAAGTTCCTTGCGTGATAACATCATTCCAATACATGTATGGACTCCTCGACTAAATGCTACATGGGCACTGGTAAAATCCCGTTCAACATTAAAGCTATGAGGATTATCGAAATGCTTTTGATCTCTATTTGCCGAGGTAAATGCGAGCATCAACAAGCTATCCTTAGGTATTTCTACCCCACCAAGCTCAGTATCCTCAGTTGCTCTGCGCCACATGGCTTGGGTAGGTGTTTGCATCCTCAAAAGTTCTTCAACCATATTAGTGATTAGATCTGGCCGTTCTCTAATCTTTTTAAGTTGATCGGGATTTTCGATTAGAGTTAGGACTCCCCCTGTAATCATATGTGTCGTAGTGGTATTCCCAGCTACAAGGATTTGCTGGGATACAGAGAGAAGCTCTTTATCATCTAACGGCCTCTCATCATCAACTCTTGCATTGAGTAGATCTGTTAACATATCTTCCTTTGGATGGGAGCGCCGTTCATCTAATCTTGCCATCATATAGTGCTGAAACTTGACTACCATTTCCGCCTGTTCTGCCTTTTGATCAGGAGTCAATTCGCTACCAATGAGCGCAATAAAAGCATCTGACCATTCTTTTACCATCGCAACATCTTCTTGAGGAACACCTAGCTGAGCTGCAATCACATTACAGGGAAGAGGGATAGCAAAGTCTTGCACTAATTCGCAGTTACCGCTATCAATAAAACTGTCTATTAAATTATCTATGACCTCTAACAGATACTCCTCCATTCCATCAACACGTTCCCTCGTAAAAGCTCTATTTACTAGCTTTTTAAATCGAGTGTGTGAGGGAGGATCATTGGTCAACAAGGTATCAACCTGTGGCCACCCACGCTCAAATATTTCCTGGCACTTAGGATCGTAGATTGCATTTCCCAAAAGAGCTTCTCGATTTTTGCTAGAAAAAACTTTCGGATTCATCAGCGCCTCAAGCACCTCATCGTACCCAAATACCCAGATAGCATCTTGTCCAGGAATCCTATAAACAGGGCTCTCGTTTCTAGCTAATTCATAGCCCGGATGGGGATTACGCAGATGTTCTTCACTAAAAAAGTCGAAGCCTGCTAAACTACTATTCATCGGTTTTTCTCCTAAACACTCTCTATATTTTTGTCACAAGTATCTTCCGAGGTTGAAGAACCTTAAGTTGGAGCAGAAATATCTACTTTTAGCTTAGCTGCAATTCCTGCGTGCATATTAATCAGAGCCGGCTCATTACGTCCAAAAGTGGTTACTGTTCTCAGTCCTGTATTCATATTTTTTTGAAGATTGCCGCTTATCCAATAATCTTCATCCGCTACTACTTTCACTATGAAATTAAAATGGTCTTGTGCTTCCTGTCGTTTTTCCTCGGTGTCTAGAGAAACGTGACCTCTGTAATAGCAAGTATACCGAGTAACATGCTCTCCCACCTGCTTTCCCGGATAGATTCTAAAGAATTCACACGCATCTGGAGAAATAAGTAGCGAGACATTTGGATATAGATAATGTACGAGCTGAAAATTCTTAAATATTTCATTCGCATCACCCCATTCTGACTCAGGCTTTGACGAAAGTTCTGTTAACCATTTATTTGGAAAAGCCAAGCGATGGTTAATCCCGTCAGGTCCAAAACGATCAAAGGCACTTATGTTTCCAAGCGCATAATCACCAACTGACTCTCGATGCAAGGGAGAGAAATGATAACCCTCACAAAACGTATCCAGCGCCAATTTCCAATTAGATTGCATATCAAACTCATGAGAGTCTATTAGCGTCATCGAACCTAAATCCCAAGAATCGAAAAGACCAGCTAAGTCGCCGAGTTGACTATCAATATCTATCTGGCCATTAGCATCAGGGCAAACATAAACGAGGCCGTATTTCTCCTCAGCTGGAAGCTGTGTGAGTCCGTATCTGCTATAATCAATTTCTCCAAAAGTCTCCGGCTTATATACAGATTCTAGGTTTCCTTCCAAGCTAAAGCGCCATGCGTGATATGGACATGTCAGCTGTTTACTTACACCGCATCCTTCGCGCAAGCGTGCATTACGGTGAC
>CABYJX010000031.1 GCA_902519405.1 uncultured Gammaproteobacteria bacterium | reverse complement strand
TACGACCCAAATTCGAAATTATTTGTCTATTGGATTCAGATAGAAAATATAGTCAATAATATAACTTTAGCAGAAGTAGTTTCTCAAAAATGGAGGATTTATTCTTACTCAGTTATTATGGGTACTGGGCTTAAAGGCTTAGGTTTGTTTTTCGCAGTAAAAGAGGAATTCCAATTCTTCATCTCCCTTCCACATAATTGGACTCCTGAATGAGGAGTAAGTGAATTTTGGATAGCACTAATATTAGAAATGTAGCGATCATTGCGCATGTTGATCACGGCAAAACGACCTTGGTCGACCGCCTGTTGCAGGATACGAATTCTATTGATGGCTCCCATTACGAAAGAGTGATGGATAGTAATGATTTAGAAAAAGAACGTGGCATAACTATCCTCTCTAAGAACACGGCAATTGAATATGAGGGGATACGAATAAATATCGTAGATACTCCGGGGCATGCCGATTTTGGTGGCGAAGTCGAGCGTATACTCTCCATGGTGGACGCTGTATTGTTACTCGTTGATGCGGTTGATGGACCGATGCCTCAAACGCGGTTCGTAACGCAAAAGGCATTTGCGTTTGGTTTGAGACCAATTGTTGTTGTTAATAAGATAGATAGGGAAAGTGCTGATCCTGATCGGGTCATCGATGAGGTGTTTGATCTATTTGTTAGCTTGGATGCAAATGAAGAACAGCTCGACTTTATGACAGTCTATACATCAGCGTTGAAAGGGTTATCTGGCTTAGAGGCAGAGAATCTTCAGCGTTCTATGATTCCTCTACTTGATCTTGTTGTTGCTCAAGTGCCTCCTCCTCCAGTCGATATTGAGGGTTTTTTTCAGATGCAAATTAGTTCGCTTGCGCATTCAAACTATGAAGGGGTCATGGGTGTTGGACGTGTGCGTCGCGGTCGTATTCTAAGTAATTCTCCTATATTGGTGATCGACAGAGATGGAAATCAGCGAAAAGCTAAAATTCTAAATATCTACGGGTATAAAGGATTAGAGCTAGTATCTCAAAAGGATGCGATTGCTGGTGACATCGTTTGTATTACAGGCGCGGGTGAGTTGAGTATCTCAGATACTTTATGCGCTATCGAATCGCCCGAGGCCATGCCAGCTTTAAATGTAGACGAACCTACGTTAACAATGATGTTTTGTGTAAATGACTCGCCCTTGGCTGGTAAAGAAGGAAAGTATATTACCAGTAGGCAACTGAGGCAGCGTTTAATGACTGAAGCTCTTCATAATGTTGCTCTAAGTGTTGAGGATACTCAAGATCCTGATCGTTTCAAGGTGTCAGGGAGAGGAGAATTACATCTATCCATCCTGATTGAGACTATGCGGAGAGAAGGCTATGAACTTGCTGTCTCTAGGCCGCAAGTTATCTTGAAGGATAATAATGGTCTTCTTGAAGAGCCTTTTGAAAATCTTTCTCTTGACGTGGAAGAGCAGCATCAAGGAAAAGTAATGGAATCGCTAGGGGAACGAAGAGGAGAACTTCAGGAAATTCAATCCGATAATAAAGGTCGAGTCCGTATGAATTTTCGAATACCTACGCGAGGTGTTATGGGCTATAGACCGGAGTTTTTATCGCAAACTTCGGGCACCGGGATTATGTCTTTTTCATCAGCGGGTTTCGGACCGAAATTGTCTGATGTTGGTGGATCTAGATTAAACGGAGTACTTATCTCTAACTCACCCGGTAAAGCTGTGGCTTTCGCACTTTTTAATCTTCAGAATCGAGGCCGAATGATGGTCGCTCCTAACGATATTGTATATGAAGGGATGGTTGTAGGATTGCATAGTAGAAACAACGATTTAACTGTGAATCCCATGAAAGAAAAGAAACTTACAAATATTAGAGCATCAGGTTCGGATGAAGCTATTATTCTCAATGGCATACTCGACCTGACATTGGAGCAAGCTCTTGAGTTTATTCAGGACGACGAACTGGTAGAGATTACGCCGTCGGCTATTCGCGTAAGAAAAATCAAACTTAAAGAGCACGAAAGAAAACGCTCTTAGTATTTTTATCTTGTGATGAAATTGTATTGAATCAGCAGTGTTCTTTTTTTGCTCAAATAGTAAGAATATCTATATCTCAGATAGCCATCGAGGTATAGGGTCCTCTTTGTCATTAGTGAACTGCTCGCCATTACATGTCAAGGGTTGCTCGTCTCTAGATGCTCTAGAAATTACTAGGCTTTCCCTAGATATTATTTTTGAGTTCCAGGCCATGTATTCTTCAAAAACAGGATCACTGGCTATACTAAAATAACTGACTTTGGCAACGCCCAAGTTTGTTCCGACACTAACAGAAATATCAAAATCATTGCTTGCATCTGCTATTGATCCTTCGGGATCGTCAGAATTGACTCTGACGAGCCGGCCATATCCAAGTATCTGTCCTGCTATTAAATTTTGCCCAAGACTTAGGTCTAGGTCTTTTAGCACATCTACATGATATAGCGTAATTTCATAGGCTGGATTTAACGAGGATTTTATGCCTATCCGCTGATTTGTCTTTTGGTCATCGATAAACCCTCCTCCTTCTTCGCCTGACATACTAACCACAGTGCCAGTTATAGGAGCGTAAATTTCGTTTATACCATTTTCTTTTTCGATTGGCTCCAGGTAATGTTTCATAGACCTACAGTTTTCAAAGTCATCAGAGGCGTCATGACCTGCAGAGGACCTAAACAAAGAAATATCATTTAATTGTGAAGTCGCTATTAGATTCGACGTGCTTATTTTTTCGATACCGACATCCGCTAAGTTTACTTCTACGCAAGAGCCGCGCGTGAACCATCCATTTATCAGCAGTGATCCAACTTCTAGCCTTAAAGTACCAGATTCCAACAGATTTCCTATTTTAAATATTGCTCTAACGGTAGTGTCATTTATTTGGCCTAACAGGGTAAATTCTGAACCGACAGGTTTTCCCGTCAAGGGAATATCGTTTCCCTGATAACGGAAGGACGTAGTCTCTGCGCCAAACTCAATGGGATTCATTGCACCAGCACAGTAAGAGCCTAATACCACATCATTTTCTTTAAAATTGTTAGTGAGTTGAATAGCGCTTATCTTAGACATGGGCTGCATAGTGCATGAAATTACATAACCGGATAAAGATCGGTCTTCTGGGAAAATATCTGTCCACCTTAATTTAGCCAAGGCCTCGCCAGTATTGATATTGGATGGCGCGAGGGTAGACTTTATTGAAAGACCCATCTGATTTACTAGTTCACATTCGGCAGACGCAAAGTCATTCTCGTTTTTATCAGCAAAGATTACTAGATCAATTATTTCAGCTGAAGCTTCCGACTGCTCAGAATAAGCTCTATTTGGAAGCGGACAGACAACATTAAGAGAATTTGCCTTACTTAGGTTTTCCAGACCACTTTCTCGTGATTTTAGATCAAAACTTGCTGAAGGATCTGCTGCTTTGCATAGAGTGGCTGGAATAATATAATTTTCTGTATAAGCCGCAGATGGAAGAATTATGAGCGCAATATTTACTAGGCTGATTGATAAGACGCTGCTGATATTGACCTTTAACATAAATCGGTTTTTTTGTTGCCTGATCCTGATTTTGAGACCATCAAAATATTTATCGTTTCCACCATCGCGGTTTTTTGTTTTCATCTTTTTTCGAAAATATTGTTATATTGGGGAAAATGGTTCACTTATATATTTAAGTTTATCGCAAGATACTTTATAAGTAGATATTTAAAAACGGAGGTCTAATATTAATATGGCTACGACACCTTTTTCTAGAACTAACTGGAAACTTATTCCTGATAGGACGACAATCCTTAATATCGATCCGCAAAACGATTTTTTGCATGACGATGGT
Source organism: uncultured Gammaproteobacteria bacterium (assembly GCA_902519405.1). Lineage (GTDB taxonomy): Bacteria > Pseudomonadota > Gammaproteobacteria > Pseudomonadales > Halieaceae > CABYJX01. Next base: position 13,392 of record CABYJX010000031.1, on the reverse strand, counting down.
TGGTACGCCAAGAAAGATATTGATATTTCTCATATGCAACGGGTTATTGAGCCCATCAAAGAATTAATTACTCAGGCTCGCCAAAAAAACATACCTATTGTGTGGACTCGGCATGGGACAAAGAGTCTAGAGGATGGTGGTCCTTTTATGCAGACCCGAGAGTTTTTGAGAGAAGGAGGGTTGCGTCAGAAGACTTGGGGTTATGAAATATTAGCGGATCTAGAACCTCATGATGACAAAGACTGGTTTGTTGAAAAGACTCGTCTCAGTGCATTTTACAATACCAGTTTGGAAGTGATACTCCGAGGACTACAAACCGAAACGCTTATTATAACTGGAGTCCTAACTAACCAATGTGTTGGAGCAACGACAAAAGATGCAATTTTCAGAGATTTTAAGCCGATTGTAGTTGAAGATTGCACTGGAACAACGATGCCGCATTTGCATGATCCAATAATAGAATGTATTAGAAATGGATGGGGCCAAGTAAATAGTTTGAAAGAGATACTCTCTGAGATTCAGGGTATCTAGATGAACTACAATCATAACCTCGACTGATTTTGTGATGGAGATCACGAGTAAAAATTTATAATTAACTTAATGTAAGATGGAGCATTTCATGAAAATCGGAGCACAGCTTTTAGTCCAAGAATATCCTGAATTTCTTCAAACAGCCAAATCTTTGGAAGCCAATGGGTATGCGTATGCCTGGGTTGTTGACTCGCAAATGCTTTGGGAGGATGCATACGTGTATGTCGCTCTTGCAATGCAAGAAACAAAAAACCTAGTTTTTGGATCAGCCGTTAGCAATCCCGTTACCAAGCATTACACGGTACCTACTAGCGCTGCTGCCACGTTGGCGGGGTTGTATCCTGGCAGATGGATATTGGGCATGGGTCGTGGAGATAGTGCGGTCAGAACTCTCGGTATGAAACCTAAGAAAACCGCCGATATGGAAATTATTTTGAAGAAGATGCAAGATTTATTGCATGGGAAAACGGTAGACGAGGCGGGTTCCGAAATTCGATTAAGATTCACCGATCAAGACCTAAAGGTGCCTCTCTGCTACGCCGCAACAGGCCCCCGTAACCTGAAAATCGGTGGAGCTATAGCAGATATTGTAATGCTGCAAGTAGGAACCCATCCGGCCTCAGTAAAATGGGCGATTGACAATGTTAAACAAGGTGCTGAGCAAGCAGGTAGAGATCCTTCCGAGGTAGAAATTTCTTTATTATGCGGAATGTGGGTTTCGGATGATCTCCAAGAAGCGCGAGATAATACCCGTTGGGCAGCGACCTGTGCTACAAATCATTTAGAGGATGTAGTGCGAGCGGGCCCAAACCATGGCATGCCTCAAGAATTGCTTAGTATGGTTGAGGTTAAGCGCGACCAGTATGATTACTATGGTGGTCATCTAGATTCAAGTGCTGAACATACGGAATATCTGACTGATGATATGATAGACCGGTTTGCTATTGCGGGTTCTGCAAGTCACTGTATCGAACGAATACAGGAATTAGAGTCGCTTGGTGTGCACGAAATTTCGTCGGCCTATTTAAATGGACATTTTAATCAGATCGATATCGTGGGTAAGCAGATTATAGATAAAATTTAATAGATCGATTTAAAGTAGCAAAAAAAATCAAAGGTCAGGACCTATATGACGGTTTATTACAATAAAGAAGACTTATCGTGGAGTGATGCGACAGCTCGTGGCGGTACTGTCATGCAGAAAAGTATTGTTTGGTAAGGGGATCACGATGTTAGGTCGGCATTTTTTCAGAAGCCTAAAAATATGTTCATCCCTGAGCATGATCACCCCCAATGGGTACAAGTTATGGCGCTTGAAGGGGAGATGTAAATCAAGACGGAAGCGACTGGCGCAGGGAGGATAGGCGAAGGAGGTTGTCACTTTGTGGAGCCTCGAGTTGTACATTCTGAATTTGCTTTACGGGATACTCTTTTATTAGTGACTCAGGCTGAAGATCGTACGGCTTTTAGATCCTAGCCAAGTACTTCGCCCTGTTCTAATTCAGATGCATATATTTTTTCAAGCTCCTTGTCGGGCCAAAAAATAGTTACTAAATAACCGGCTAGCAAAGCGGATATGAATGATGGAGGCATAGTCTCAAGAGCAGTTATGTAATCACCCACGCTATCGAGTCCCTGTAAATAGAACTTGCTGATGAGAGTCATAGAAAACCCCGTAAGCATCGATGCGATGGCGGCGCGCTCGGTAAACTTAGGCCAAAACAATGAAAGTAATATCATCGGACAGAATGTGGCACCTATTCCAGACCACCCAAATACCGCAAACCAAAATATGGTGCGATCAGGTGATAAGAAAGCGACTGTCATTGAAATTCCCAGAGCGGCCAAAGCCATTATGACCGTTATCCTTCGGCATAACCTGGTTGCCTGATTATCATTCATGCTTAGATTATATATCCTAGCATAGAGGTCATGTGTCAGAGAGCTCGATGCCATAACCAATAGTGATGAGACTGTGGACATTATGGCGGCCAGCACTGCCGCAACGTATAGGCCAACTACCCATGCAGGAAATGTATATTCGACCATTTCCGATAAAACATTCTGAGCACCATTCCCCAAGAAAGCCTCAGGATCTGCACCTTGATCGGCAAATATATAGCGTCCTAGTATGCCGATACTGACTGCCGAGAAGTCGACTATAATCGTGAAAACTACTGCAACCCACCTTCCTCGTTCGATTTCATTCATGCTCTTGATAGCGATCAGACGAGCAAATACTTGGGGAGAGCCCAAAAATCCTAAACCAATCAAAGCCATTCCTAAAACAATAGAAATATTTAGTGCATTAATTCCTCCGCCCCAGATATTAACTAGTCCTGGATTTATAGTTTCTAGTCCCGAGTAAATGCTATGGAAATTATCAATCGATAAGCCAGCTACGATTGGCAGAGCTAGTAAACAAACGAGCATGACCGCGCCTTGAAACATGTCCGTCCAGGCAGCTGCGAGAAATCCGCCAGCAATACAGTAGCCAGCAACGATGATGAATCCTACTAATGCTCCCAGGTGATAGTCCCACTGAAGAAATGCTTCAAAAGCTGAGCCAGTGGCATCTATTTGTGCGGAAATATAAATCAACACGAAAAATGAAAGTGCAACGGCAGATATAATTCTCAGTAGATGAGATTTAGCTTTGAATCTTGAAACTAAATAATCTATGACAGTAATGGAGTCATATTTGTCCGTTAAATATTTAAAACGTGGTGCCATGAAAAACCACGCGATAAAAACGCCAATTGCTTCGCCTATTACTATCCAGTATGCCGAAAAACCAAGCATTGCACCCATACCGGTTACCCCTAATAAAAGCCATGCAGACTCTCCGGTGGCTTGAGCTGAAAATGCCGCGACCCAGTAACTAAGAGATTTCCCTCCAATTACGAAATCTTCCATAGTATTAATACGACGAGAAGCTAAATATCCCAGTACTACGAGAATAGAAAAATAAAGCGTGATCATGGCGTATTTTTCGAACATATCAGTACCTTATAAACCTAACTTCTCGTAGGAACATATTTTTTCAGCATATCCAATGACGGTAGTGTGGTCGTTACCAGCCGATCGTCTCATTTTACCAATACTGTTACACTCATTATATATACATTGAGAGTGTGCAGCTTTGCTAAAAAACTCATTCGGAGACATTTTTTTTCAAATATGATCAGGCCATACATATTACTTTTAGTTTCTGTTTTTTCTTGCGGTCTATTTGCTGATCAGTTGGAGATTCCTAGTGTGGGCTGTAAGGCGCAAACTGCAGATCATGCCTTAGTATGGGCTGAAAATGGAATTATCAATACTGGTGACAAAGTTGCGGAAATATTTTGTCCGATAACATTGCCCACCGAAGAATCTAAGGAGTATCAAAATTTTTCAGAGGTTACTGTCGGCGTTTCACAATTTAAAGGGGAAGGGGTCTCCATTTGTACTATTTATGACGACGACAAGGCGCACCATACTAAAAAAATAACAATGAGAGAATCCGAAAATAGTTCTATTCATTTATATGTACCAATCAAAAAAAGTTCTTCTTCACAAAGAGTAGGCCTGGGATGTTCTCTGTCAGCGGGGAGCAGACTTTTTTCGATTAGTAGTAATTTGTTGGAGGGTTTTTCCATTGGTGGCTCAGTCACTGATATGAACGAGATTCGAGGAATGGAGATTCAGGCGGGCAAAGAATCACTCCATATCGCGAGTAACGGCGGTTTCACTTTTAAAAAGCCGCTATTAGTTGGTGAACAGCTAGAATTTGAAATTTCTAGGAACCCTGTTCATCAAGATTGTGAATGGATGGGAGAAAAATCAGCAATACTTTCACCCGAAAATAGAAATATTGATCTGCTGTGTAAGGATAAAGAAAGTAGCGAATTATATTCACTCGAAAAGCTCCATTATTTGCGTTTAACAATAACGAAGGCGGAATGGGAAGCTCTATTACTTGATACTCTTCGCTCAAATTATAGCATTCGCACCGCATCTGGTGATGCCTGGGAGGGAAATTCCTGGACCCACAGTGAGGTCTATAGACAAGCGGATTTTGAGTACCTTGATAAGGACGGTAATGTACTTAGTTTCGAAGAGAAAGTAGCTTTTAAGATGATAGGAAATACAAGTCGTCAGATACCAATTGATATTAGAGATTATGACGCGGGAGTAGGACCGATTAAGCCAATGAGATTTAGCTTTTCAATAAAATTTGACGAAGAATTTGATGATGACGAGAGTGTGTATGGATGTATTAATGACACGGGCGAGCTAGCAAGAGTAGACAATAACGCCTGTAGCAATATCTTGGCACAGTCAATTCCTGAATACAGAGCTGCGGATGGTAGGGAATTTAAGGATATAGAAAAAATACGACTTCGATATAATCGAGATGATCCCAGTTATCAGCGAGAGGTTTTGGCACATGAAATTTTATTTAAGTCGGGTGTGCCCGTGGCTAGAGCAACTCACGCCGCTGTTGAATTTTTGATTGTCGGTGAAGATAACCAAACGCTTTATGGTCAGTCTTTGCCCCAGTCTTATAACATGGGGGTTTTTGTGATGGTCGAAATGATTGATAAGCCATTTTTAAAAAGTTACTTCGATAAGAATGGTTACCTCTTTAAAGTTGGCGCACCTGGCAACCTTTCGGGATCTGCATTAGTGGACACGGACTGTATACCCTATGAGGAAAGTGTGGAATTTTTCGACGAGAAGTTCTGCATTATAGGTATAGAAAAACCAGATCCAGTATCAAGAGAAGAATGGTTAGGTAGTGCTAATTACCTTAATCCAGACTTTGTTAACTCACTCATTAATTGGGAGGGTGCGAGTGGTAATCAATCTCAGTTCTTACCATACAAGCCCACATATGACCTTAAAACCAAGAAAAAATCATTGGGTAAAGCTCGTGCGGCGCTGGTCGAGTTTGCTGCCTTTGTTCAAAACGAGTCTTCTTTAGAGAAGTTAGGGGAAAGATTTGATATTCCAGGGTTTATCAAGGCTCAGGCAGCGGAAATTGTTCTTGGTGCGGTTGATCATTATGTTCGCGTTGCTAATAATTATTATCTTTACTTTAATGAGTCTTCTGGGAAGTGGATTTATATACCTACCGATTTTGACTACACTTTAATTGATACGCCCAGTCCAGATTGCTCTGTTACTCCTAAACCAGGTCAGTGCCACCCTGGATTCCTAGACTTCAAAACGTTTCAGGATGTCGCAAGTACCACAGCCTTTCCGTACGAGGGAAAACCGGACTGGGCTAGTAGGCCATTTTATCCAAACGGACCACCGATCTTGTGGAATAAAATATTTTCTGATAAAAACAACAAAGCTCTTCTATATGATGAAATCCTAGTAATCCTTGAGAATTACTTCAATTGGGACGATGGCCTTGGAGTTACTCTCACCCAGAGAAGAGATCGTATTGCTAAAGCCATTAGATCGACTGACGCTGGAGTCCCAGGGGATGATTGTAAGCAAGTATATAATCCAGAAGAAATTGATGGAGAGCAAATGAGGTTTTGTGATCCTAATCGTTTGTCAATCCGTGATTTTGTCAAGCTTCGGGTCGAGACCCTGACTGAAGAAATAAACTCCGCTCAATAAACTCAATGCTCTCATTTACTAATCTCTCTTTACGAGCCGGCACGCAACTATTATTTGAAGAGGTGTCTTTTACAATCTACCAGACCAATAAAATTGGGTTAGTTGGCGCAAATGGATCGGGTAAAACAAGCTTATTTAGAGCGATTCTAGGTGATCTTGATTCTTATGATGGATATATCAATTATCCTAACGATCTTAGAGTCTCCAATCTTGCCCAGGAAGTGCCTGCCACAGAGGAAATTGCCCTCGACTATGTTGTGTCCGGAGATGAGAGACTAATGAGGGTCAATCTTTCCATAGAGGATGCCGAGCAATCCGGGAAAACGGATTTGCTCGGTGATTTGTATGCCGAGTACGAAAATCTAAATGGGTATACTGCAAAATCTAGAGCTGAGAAGTTAATGATTGGACTTGGTTTTGAAACAAAGGATTTCAAAAAGTCCGTAAGAGATTTCTCAGGAGGTTGGAGAGTTCGGCTTAATTTGGCTAAAACCCTGATGCAACCATCGGATCTAGTGTTACTTGATGAGCCAACTAATCATTTAGATTTAGATGCAATCATATGGCTGGCAAATTGGATCAAATCATATGATGGTGCAGTAATATTAATTTCACATGACAGAGAATTTCTTGATGATTGTACCGATGGTATCGCTTATCTTGATGATAGAACTATCGAACTCTATCCGGGAAATTATTCAGACTTTGAAATTAGGAGAGCAACAAAGCTAGCCGAAAATGAGAAAAACTATGCAAAGCAGCAAAGACAAATTTCGCACATACAGAATTTTATTAAGAGGTTCAAGGCGAAGGCAACAAAGGCCCGACAGGCACAAAGCAGAATTAAGGCGTTGGAGAGAATGGAGAAAATTGCACCAGCGCATATTAATTCTCCATTCAAATTTACGATCAACGAATCCGAGAAAAATTCTGATCCACTAATAGTGTTAGATGCAGTAAGTATCGGTTATTCGTCTCCAATCCTTGAAGATCTCACGATAGTAATTAGACCGAGAGACAGAATAGGTTTGCTTGGCGCTAATGGACAAGGGAAATCCACTTTAATCAAGAGTATTAACGGTGAGCTGAACCTAATTAGCGGCTCTAAATCGGAAGGTAAAAATCTTAAGATAGGATATTTCTCCCAACACCAGGTGGATGATCTAGATCTAGATATGAGCGCGTTGAATCATATTCAATGTTTAGATAAAAGAGTTTCAGAGCAGGAAGTAAGGAACTTTTTGGGTGGCTTTAATTTCACAGGAAATAAGATAAGTAGTTCGATTGAGCTATTCTCAGGTGGAGAAAAAGCGAGGCTCGCATTGGCCAAAATTGTTTTCGAAAAACCTAATTTATTGCTGATGGATGAGCCCACTAATCATCTAGATATGGAGATGCGACAGGCGTTAACATTGGCACTTCAGTCTTTTAGCGGAGCTATTATACTGGTTTCACATGATAGACACCTATTGGCGAATACAGTAGACGAGTTTATGATCCTCAAAGATAAAAGGGTAGAGAGGTTTAAGGGAGACTTAGAGGATTATCGAAGGATTATCTTGGGAAGAGATTCTATCCAAAATGAAGATAAAGAAGCCATTCCTCAAAAAAAGCAAGTATCAAAAATAGATAAAAAAGCCGCTCGTCAGGTAAGAGCAGAGATTTCAAAGATCGAAAGACGGTTAGAACGATTCCAGCGAAAACTAAATGAAATCGATCAAGAGTTGAGCTCAAGTGATGCATATAAGAGGGACAGTAACATTAATGTGCAATCTCTACTCAGAGAAAAGATCGGGATATCAGAACAAATGGAAGTTCTTGAAGAAGATTGGTTACAGCGGCACTCCATAATTGAAGGGGACGAGTTTTACAGCTGAGTGAGTTCGCAATAGCACTTATTAAATTTCGACCGTAAATAAATTGAAGTAGGATATGGTTAATGTTGGAGGTTAAAAATAGAGTATCCTCGCACGCCATGATGATCTTGGCGACTTTGTTAATTTCTATCTCGTTCCCAGTTTGTCAGATGATAGCCCCAAAATTAGATACGGGTCTTTTAACGCTCTTTCGATTTGTTTTGGCTTCGTTGATTTTTTATCCGATAGTATATCTGAAATATAAATTTCAATGGCCTGGAGTAAAGCGAATTTCCAGATATAGCTTGATCAGCTTATGTTTAGTCACATTTTTTTGGAGTATGTTTGAAGCGTTGAGATATACCTCGGCACTCAATACGGGAACACTTTTTGCGCTTATTCCTGGAATATCAGCTATTTTTTCAGCCATCCTTGTTGGGGAGCATCTCCCTCGTGGGAAAATCTTAGCGTTTGTACTGGGGATTGTTGGTTCCATTTGGGTTGTATTTCGTGGTGACATAAATACCCTACTTGTTCTTGATTACAATAAAGGAGATCTTATATTCCTCGGCGGTGTAATTTTAATGTCTTTATACACGCCTTTGGTAAAGCGTTTTCACGCTGGAGAGCCGGTACCAGTTATGACGTTTTGGATTATCCTGTCGGGAACAGTTTGGCTATTTCTATTTAACCAAGATACTTTATGGCGTGTGGATTTTGAGGATGTCGATTCTTCCGTTATAGCAAGTCTATTATATTTATCAATATTCACTACCATTATCTCCTTTTTCTTACTTCAATTTGCCACTATTCAAATTGGTCCTACTAAGGTCGCATCGTATTCTTATCTGAATCCGGTAGCGGTGCTTATGGTAAGTACATTATTCTTTGGACATAAAGTTCCCAGTATTACAGTTTTCCCAGGCGTAGCTATCGTTCTTTTTGCAGTGATTGTTATTCAACAAAAGTAGATAGGGAACAATCATTTTATGAAAAGAGTAATTAGTCAGGACAGAAGCCGCAGTTTACGAGAAGTTGACTGGATTGTTGGTTGGATAAGAGATCATGGTCCTACTACTCTTAGAGAAATTATTTCAGCGATGAAAGAAAATAATCGTAATATTTCAGCGCATACGATAAAAAGAGCGTTAACGAAGTCTCCATTCGTGGTGAACTCAAGTGAAATTTACCGCGATGGAGAACGACATTCATTATACGAGTTTAAAGAAACTACTTTAGATAAATAGAAGAAAAGTTTTATCAAATAGCCGGTTTATCTCAGTGTTTATAACAGGAAGCAATATTAGATACTTGATAGATTAAAGGGTGAGTCAGGCGATAAGTTGGCAATATCACCCCAAAGCGCACGGTTAGCAAGTGCGCTATCGAAATATTCGATAAGTCGTACAAGTTTTCCCTCTTGGAAAGTAAGTATATGTATATATACTTGATCGTAACGAGCCCCGCTTGACGCAAGTCCAAAGTTTTGTGCCATAGCTACAATAGTTGTATCGCCTTCTACAATAATTTTGTAGTTTTTACAGAAAGTAATTTCGTCTTGATTTACGCAGGAAAAGACCGTTGGAAGAATCTCGGTCATAAACCTAGCTTTGCCTTTATAATGACCGGATAACACGCCATCACTAATAGGAATGACTAGTTCTAGATTGGGATCCAAGATCTCGGCTAATGCATCTGAATTGGCCGAAGCAATACTTTGATAAAAGATATCTACAGTTTCACGATTCGTATTCATCTATTTTGCTCCCTGAATTATTTTAGTACAACGATCTCTACAAAATCCCTGTGATTTATACTTTTCATCTTATCTCCTTCGCCCGCTTTATCGAAGTCTCGGCAGCAGGATATTAACGATAATGATTATCATTTACAAATATATCATTTTATGTAACAATTACTTGGTTGCTGAGGCCGGCGCCCAATTACTGAGGTTTTTCAGGTTTTCCTCCTTGGGCGTCGGCCGACACATCTTTCATGCGAGAGTAATGAATAGATATGTAACCGAAATTTAACCAAATGATTGATCCGCTAATAAATTATTTATCTGTTATCTTTTCATCGGTTTTTTTCTTATGTCGTATCTATTAACCTATAATCTAGCCTTATTACTGCCGAGCTCTTTTGTGGCTCTATATCAGTCAATTAAGTCAGCTCAAGAAAGGATTAGAGCAGTGCTAGCGATTGTTTTACGCACACTAGAAAAGTAGCCTTTTAGTAAGCATTGTTAATGCATTAATCGTGGAAAAAAATGAACCAAGTAAATAAAAATAGATTATTTTTTGCGAGTTGTACTTCCTTACTTCTGACTGCTATGACATTCGCGGTTAGGGCAAGGCTAGAAACCGTATTTGGTCCATCTGGTATCGGTTTGACGCTCGAAGAGATTGGTTATGCGTTTATGCCAGCGTTTTGGGGTTTTACTATAGCGATGATTTTTGGTGGACCTCTTGTCGATACCATAGGAATGAAAAAAGGGATGTGGCTAGCCTTTCTTTTTCATACTTTAGGCATAGTCACGACCTTGGTTGCCGTCGATTTAGATTCACTATTTCTTGCAACTCTTTTGATGGGCTTGGGCAACGGGATGGTTGAAGCCGTCTGCAATCCCATGGTCGCCAGTATGTATCCTGATCAAAAAACAAAGATGTTAAATCGTTTCCACCTCTGGTGGCCCGCTGGCATAGTTGTTGGATCAATTGCCGGTTTTATCATAATGGATCTAATGGCACTGCCATGGCATTTCATGGTAGCGACTCTATTTATTCCTCTCGCAATTTATGGCTATACTCTGTTAGGGCAGATATTTCCAATTACAGAACGAGTAGAAATGGGTATCAGTGGTTCTGATGCTCTTAGGAGTCTCTTAAGACCGCTTTATCTCTTTATTGCTTTCTGCATGTTACTTTCGGCAGCAACAGAATTGGGAACGACACAAAGAATAGAATCGTTACTTAAAGAAACCGGCGTTAACGCGCTGCTTGTTCTGGCATTTATTAATGGAGTCATGATGCTTGGTAGATACTATGCAGGTTCGGTTTCTAGAAAACTAAGTATTGCAGGGATGTTATTATTCTCAGCCTCATTCTCATTTATCGGCCTCCAGCTGTTAGCCATTTCTTCAGGAAATTATGTTTTCGCTTCGGCCACTGTCTTCGCAATAGGTATTACTTTCTTCTGGCCCACCACTATCGCCTTCATATCTGAGAATATTCCTGAAAGTGGCGCATTCGGACTATCGCTTATGGGTGGTTTAGGAAATTTATCTGTGGCAACAATATTACCATTAATGGGCCAATATCTAGATAGCTCTAATGGGGTCGAAGTGATACAGCGTATGAGTATTCTCCCAGCGGTATTATTTCTGTGTTACCTAATGTTGTTTTTAGCGCAAAAAAATAAGGTTAATTTGTAAATTAAAGATTTACCCATACGGATCCGCGAGAACTTGATCGGATAACTGACTCGACGAAAATTACGCCCCGCTTACCATCATACCCCGATGGTGCGCTAGCAGCGGTTTCTGTTAACTGACCGAGTCTCGCATTCATAATGGAATCGCCAATTTCAGAATAAAGATTAGCAAAAGCTTCTAAATACCCTTCTGGATGACCAGATGGGAGTCTCGACACCCTGGAGGTCTCAATTTTACTATTTGGACTTCCCGACGTGATTTTTTGTGATGGTTCATTTAGCGCGGAAAAAATCAGCTCGTTAGGACTTTCCTGATTCCATTCTAAACTGCCTTTATCCCCAAAAATCCTTAGCTTCAATCCGTTGCTAATACCGATCGCAACCTGACTAACCCAAATCATTCCAGTTGCATCGCCATCAAACCGTAATAATATATTTGCATTGTCTTCAAGCTTTCGTCCCTCGACAAACTTAGAGACATCGGCACATATGGAAGTTGGCATCAAACCACTTATGAAACACACTAAATGGTATGCATGTGTGCCTATATCCGCTACGCAACCTGCGATCCCTGCTATTTCCGGATCTGTTCGCCAGGCTGCTTGTTTGTGTCCCTCACGCTCGAGCGGCTCAGATAGCCAACCTTGAGCGTATTCAGCTTGAATAACTCGGATATTTCCGATATCTCCATCTTTTATCATTGCTTTAGCCTGTCTCACCATCGGGTATCCAGAATAGTTATATGTCACGGCCAGTATGAGATTTTTGCGGTTAGCTATCTCAACAAGCTGGTCAGCCTCGTTCCTTGTCAGAGTAAAAGGTTTGTCACAGATAACATGATAGCCGGCATCGAGGCAGCACTTTGTGATTGGAAAATGTAAATTATTCGGCGTTACGATAGATACTGCCTCGATAGAATCCTCGCGTTTCGATTCCTTCAAAATCATATCTTCATATGTTTCGTAGATTCGATCTTCGTCTAGTCCTAATTGTTTACCTGATTCTATTGATTTCTTTGGATTGGAAGAGAGCGCTCCTGCACAGAAGAGATATTTACCATCGAGCCTTGCTGCTGCTCTGTGAACTTCTCCTATGAATGCGCCTTGTCCTCCACCAATCATACCTAAACGGATTGGCTCTCTCACGGCCATGACTCAATCTATTCCTAATAGTTTTCTGTTAGTGGTTGGCTCGACACCAGCACCAGCAAAGTCATCAAATGCTGTATTGGTCAAACTAATAATATGATCCTTGATAAAAGTTGCGCCCTCCCTGGCGCCATCTTCTGAATTTTTGAGGCAGCATTCCCACTCTAGCACCGCCCACCCATCGAAGTGATATTGGGCTAATTTAGAAAAGATACTTTTAAAATCGATTTGGCCATCACCTAATGAACGGAAACGGCCAGCCCTGTCGACCCAGGATTGGTAACCTCCGTAAATACCTTGGCGGCCAGTTGGATTAAATTCTGCATCTTTGACGTGAAACATTTTGATTCTTTCATGATAGATATCGAGGTGTTGTAGATAATCCAAACACTGAAGTAAATAATGGCTCGGATCATATAGCATATGGCAACGCGCATGGTTATCCACCCGCTCTAAGAACATCTCGAAAGTAGTTCCATCATGTAAATCTTCCCCGGGATGAATTTCAAAGCAAAGATTAACGCCTGCGGCATCAAAAGCATTTAATATAGGAAGCCATCGGGATGCGAGTTCGTCAAACGCCGTTTCTACTAATCCCTCTGGCCGTTGAGGCCAAGGATAAAAATATGGCCAGGCTAGGGCGCCGGAAAATGTAGCATGATTACTCAAGCCTAGATTACTAGAAGCTTTCGCGGCTAGCAGGAGTTGATTAACAGCCCATTCTTGACGATATTTTGGATTATTTTGCATGGCAGCTGGAGCAAAAGAATCGTACATAAGATTGTATGCTGGATGGACGGCAATTA
>CABYJX010000030.1 GCA_902519405.1 uncultured Gammaproteobacteria bacterium | reverse complement strand
TGACTCATGCCTTGTTTGTGTAAAATACCGGAGGCGTCTAGTAATCCTGTACCTTCCAGATAAAGTACGTAGCCTCCCGCCAAACTCAGAAATAAAAATGTACCCAGACAACCAAATCCAATCACCCCCAATACAACCTCTTTAATGGTACGACCTCGAGATATTCGTGCGAAAAATAATCCCATCATTGGAGCATAAGCTATCCACCAGGCCCAATAAAATATAGTCCAGGCTTCTGGAAACCCTCCTTGCTCAATTGGGTCTGTCCAGAAACTCATCCGTAGGAAATTATTCAACCATAACCCAACTGTATTAACAGTAATATCAAGCAAGTACAGGGTTGGACCTGCTAAAAGCACGATTGCCATTAGCATAAAGAAAAGCCACACATTGAAATCTGATAACACTTTAATACCTCGCTTCAACCCAAGATATGAGCTAGTGCCAAAAATTGTGGTCCACAAAGCAATGACTATTAGCTGTAAGGAGATATTATTTTCTAAACCAAATAATTCTGACAAAAGCGAACTTACTAAAGGTACACCAAAGCCTATGGAAGTAGCCACACCTCCAACAATGCCAATCACGACAAAAACATCAAGCAATATCCAAGCAAGGCGATTTTCCTTATCAGGCATTACTGCTTCACAGGAATCACTAATTTTTAAGCTGGGAACTTTTCTAACATATAGCATATAAGCCACCGGAATAGCTGGTAGACAGTAAATTGCCCAAGGCGCTACGCCCCAATGGAAAATCGGATAGACGTGAGCCCACTCAAAGGCTTCCGGGGAATTTGGCTCTATTCCAAAAGGAGGAGTACTCAAATAAAAGATAGGTTCAGCGAAACCCCAAGCAATCAGACTTGCACCCATACTACCAGTGAACATTAGCCCCACCCAACTAAGTGTGGAATATTCTGGAGTTTCGTCAGCAGCGCCAAATTTTATATCACCATACCTGCCGAATGCTAACCAACCACAAAACAGTAGCGGCAAAATACCAGCAATTAAGTACAACCACCCTACGTTACGAAGAATGAAATTCATCGCTGACAATGAATTTTTAGCACCGGCCTCTGGGAAGAGACTCATTAATCCACTAGAGATAAAGACCAAAAGTACTGAAATTGCGAAGACCGGAATATCGAGCTTTATACTTGATTCAGATTGTCGTGAGGATAACAAATTACAACCATCTTCCAATATGAAAAATTCATGGTAACACATCGACAAAAATGGTGTGACCGCGATAATTTATCGATGACACCAGTCAATTAGATTTTAGAATCGGTGCCATTCGAGAAATACCCTCCCAGATCTGATCCTCAGTGTAATGAGAAAAACTCAACCGCATATAGTGATTTAACTCAGCGCCGCATGAAAACAAAGAACCTGGCTGAAAACCAGTCTTACAGCGAAGCGATTCTCCTCTAAACACCTCTAAATCTCTTCTTGACTTCGAAGCAAGCCAGAAAAAATATCCTCCCTGTGGCCTCTGCCATATTAGTTCATCCCCCAAGTGGTGAAGAAGAGCATCGTGCATTGCACTTGCTCGACTGCTATACTGGGTCAGTAAATACTGCAGATGCTTATCCTGCTCACCTGACTCCAATGCACATCGTACTATGTGAGAACCAAGGTGACTCACTGAACCTCCACTATTTAACCAACCTGTCTGACGAATCTTTTCTAGCAATATTTCGCTACTTTGAATCCATCCAACTCGAAAACCTGGTGCTAAAATTTTTGAAAAAGTACCGAGTGATATTACATTTCCTTCATTCACAAAAGTACCCATAGCTTGGTATGAGGTGTTCGTGTAAGAAAGCATTTGGTAAGCATCGTCAGATATCAAAACAAAGTCGTGTTGCTTGCTTAAATCAGTCAACTCTGCTCGTCTCTTGGTGCTGAGTGAAATGCCCGTGGGATTATTAAAATCAGGTATTACATAGACTGCACTTGGGTGATATTTTTTAACAGCCACCTCCAATTGATCGATAATCAGCCCATCTGCGTCGGTCGGAACTGAGATCACGTTCAGCTGTCTATCTTGAAAAATCGCAAATGCTAAAAAATAACTAGCCTCCTCTACTAAAATAGTATCCCCCGGCTTCGTAAAACGCTCACATACTAAATCGATTCCATGTGAGTTTCCTCCTGTGAGAAATAGGGATTGGGGATTGACTTCAATATTGTAGGAAGTACTCAAAAATTTGGATAAAGCAGACAAAACTCTGGGCTCGCCGCCAACAGGCCCATAATTAAAGTCTTCTGGCGTCGCGTTGGAGAGAAAAGATCTAGTAAATTCGCTAAATAACTTGACTGGCATAAGGTCAGGTGCAGGCTGCCCAATTCCAAAATTAATCGTGCCGGATTCGGATTTGTCAAAAGTCGCAATGGTCATTGATGTATACTTAAATGGACATGAAAAAGATTATATCAAGTAACCTAAAAAATGCTGGCGAATCAATGTGCCGAGGAAGAATAAATATTCTTACTAAAGACTCTTCCGAAAAATGACTAATTTATCATATAACTAGAAGTTTTTTTATTGTTACAGGATTTTGATGAATGCAAACGCTACAAATCTTTCAATCTCTTTGGGGCATGGAACAGCGAATCCCCGGACAACCTGAACTCTCCTATGACATTAAGTTCGAACAAGTTGCGAACGCTGACTACCATGGTATTTGTTTAGATCCTGCTGTTCACGAAATTAAGGAAAATTTGGCTTTAGCACCATTATTTGAAAAATTTAAACTTGAGTGTATGGTCAATGTCTTTCCTTATGAAGTAAATGAACTCCGACCACTGCTAGATATGTCTCTTGAATTAAATGCCGTGCAAGTAAATATCATCGGTGGTGTCATGCCAATTAAAGCTACTGGAATCAAAGAAGTGATCGAATCTTGGAAAGAAATATCTTCGGAATATCCATTTCCTGTTCTTTTCGAAACACACCGAAATAGCACCTTGAACGATCTTTATTCCACATTAGAAGTGTTGGATCTTGTTCCAGATCTAAGACTCTGTGCCGATCTATCACATTTTGTTATAGATCGTGAATTCCATCTTCCTATTGAAGACCAGGATCGCAGATTTATCTCCAAAATACTTTCTCACTCTGACTCCTTTCAAGGGAGAATCGCCAGTAATGAGCAAATACAAATCGCGATAGACTTCCCTCAGCACAAAGAATGGGTAAGTCAGTTCAAAATTTGGTGGCGTGAAGGTATTTTTGGATGGAGAAAGCGCAGCCATAACGATGCGAAACTTAATTTTCTTATCGAATTGGGACCGCCACCGTATGCTATCACTGATCTAAATCAAAGAGAATTGAGTAATCGATGGCAAGAGGGCTTAGAAATCCGAAGCTGGGTAGAAAAAATTTGGAGGGAATTTTAATGGTTTATATTTATTGGGAATTTTGCCCAGACGTTTTATCATAAGAGAGGTTACCGCGAGTTCCCTCATACGAGTAAACATAAAATCATATCTTTAAGATGGACACTAAGTTGCAAGAGAAGGTATATACAATCATAGACGAAGCGTTAGCATTGCTTACTGACGACCTAATAATGCTTGCCCTCCCCCTCTTTTTGCTAACCGTTGCACTGGAGGCAGCGTATTCCTATCGCCACAACATCGGATGGTATAAAAAAGAGGATTTCTGGACTTCGATGGGCATAATGCTAACAACGGTCGTTGTTGATTTCTTACCCAAGCTAATTGGTGTTATCGCGATGATCAAGCTCCATGAGATCAGCCCACTGAGAGATTTAGTTGGCAGACAATGGTGGTGCTGGTTAATTTTATTTTTCCTAGATGACTTTACCTATTATTGGTTTCATAGAGCTAATCATGAGGTTCGCTTTATGTGGGCCGGTCATGTCAACCACCACTCTTCTCAGTACCTAAATTACGGTACGGCTCTCCGCCAAGGAGTGGGTGAGCGAGTATATAAATGTATATTCTGGCTATGGCTACCCTTACTGGGATTTGATGCGGCAATGGTAGTTACAATGATGAGTATTAATCTTTTCTACCAATTTTGGCTCCATACGAGAGCGATAAAAAAGCTACCCCGCTTGGCTGAGCTGATTTTAAATACGCCATCTCATCATAGAGTCCATCACGGATCTAACATTCGCTACCTAGACTGTAATCATGCAGGCACATTAATTATTTGGGATAGAATGTTCGGTACATTCAGTGAAGAGACTGATCAAGATCCAATAATCTACGGCCTTACAAAAAATCTTAATAGCAATAACCTCTCAACCGTACTTTTACATGAATATCGCTCTATTCGAGAGGATATTGCTAGAGCATCAAGATGGAAAGATAAGCTAGGTTACTTATTGCTCGCACCAGGCTGGAACCATGACGGTAGAGATAATCGTGCTCGAGTACTCAGGAAAAATGCAAGCCATCTCAGTTAATGTAACAATCGAGGGTTCTCTTCGCATACTTTTATGAGATATATGATGCTCGATAGTGCTAGAACAGCGTGAAAAGCTCTCTAGTGTTGAAAATACCAAAGATAACGGGGATGTCAGCGATTTCTAGCTTTCTTAGCATTTTCCATAATTCGCCAGATCATCGGTGTAAAAATAAGTTGCATCGCTAGCGCCATTTTTCCTCCCGGACAAACAATTGTATTTGCGCGAGACATATGAGAGCCGTCGATCATACTAAGCAAATAAGGAAAATCGATACCTCGGGGATTGGCAAATCTAATTACAAGCATAGATTCATCTGCATTGGGAATACTAGTAGAAACAAACGGATTAGATGTATCTACCACTGGAACTCTCTGGAAGTTAACATGTGTATGAGAAAATTGGGGCGTGATGTAGTTTACATAATCAGGCATTCTGCGAAGAATAGTATCTGTTACGGCTTCGCTGGAATGTCCCCTGGACGCACTATCCCGATGTAATTTTTGGATCCATTCTAGATTGATGACGGGAACTACCCCGATTAGCAAATCAACATGGCGGGCAACATCAATATCATACGTTTTAACGGCCCCATGAAGACCTTCATAAAATAATAGGTCAGTGTGCTCAGGAAGATCCTCCCAGTCACTAAAGGTCCCAGGATCCTGTTTGTAGGGTGCTGCCTCCTCCTCGTTATGTAAGTATTTACGATGCTTCCCTGTTCCAGTCTCTCCGTAGGTTTTAAATAGATTTTCTAATTCGGGGAATAAATTAGCATCAGCACCAAAATGACTAAAACTATAATTTCCCTTTTCCATTTCTTCTCGCATACGGTCTCGCATTTGAGCTCGATCATATTTATGGAACGCATCACCTTCTACAAATGCTGCTTTAACCTTTTCTCTATTAAAGATAGCCTCGAAGGTTTTCATTACAGAAGTGGTACCAGCACCAGAAGCTCCTGTAATCACTATTATGGGATGTTTAGTTGACATAGTTAATCCTTTGACTAGTTTTAATCCCGAAACAACCCGCGATCTCCAAATAATGGCGCATCGTATTTGTCTACAGTTTCTTGATGATACTCTTCTATTCGGCTTACTTCTTCTCTACTACCAAAGATCAGACCAATTTGTTGGTCGATTTCACTGGGAACGGCATCCGAAATTTTGCTAATCCCATTACTTGCCCATCCACCTGCCTGTTCTATCAACATAGAAATAGGATTAGCATGATAGTGTAATTTGGCTTGCCCCGAATGTGACGCTACACCATCCATAGGGTTCATAAAAACACCACCACGGACTAATATACGATGTGTTTCACAAACTAGAGAGTCAATCCATCTCATACTGAATTCGCGTCCCCTAGAGCCTGAATCTCCTGCGATACACTCGTCTACATAACGCTTGACCGCAGGTGACCAAAATCGACTATTGGCCGAGTTAATTGCAAAGTTATCCGCGGCCTCCGGAATAAGTAAACTGGGGTGGGTGAGAAGAAATTCACCTATTGTTGGATCAAGGGTGAAACCATGTGTACCATCACCCACTGTAATAACTAGCATGGTGACCGGCCCATAAATTACATAACCTGCGCAAACCTGTTCACTGGACAAGCGACAAAACTTATCAGCCAAGGGATTTTGTTCGTCATTCTTCCTAACGATAGAAAATACCGTACCCGCGGAGGTATTTACTTCTAAATCTCCAGATCCTTCCAAAGGATCTACCAATACGAGATATTTTCCCGCTTTGACGTCTTCATCTGGAAATAACGGTTGATTAGAGGTAGAAAAAATCATTCCATAGATTCGCCCGCTATTCAAAAGAGTTTCTATCATGATATCTTGGGTTTGCTGACGAGCCTTACTTTGTCCGCGCATTTGCTCCAGTCGCTCGCCCATTGCAATGTTTTTAGCAATAATTTTACACGCTCGCGCAATGCTAAAAATCAGCCCGTTGAGCTCTCCGGTGGCGTGCGTATGCTTTTGCCGCTCCTTAAGAAGGAAATCCTCTAAAGATTGATCACCTGATGACATTATTATTTGCCTGCTTTACTCGAACTTAAACACTTACTAGGTGAAGATCAATCGTATCTAAGCGATCCACGATAGTCGGTGAATTAGGCCCGTCAGGATCAACTTTCCCATAACCATAAGAGACTCCTATCCCGACAACACCGGCACTCTGAGCTGCATGCAAATCATGCACAGAATCCCCGACCATAACGCAGTGGTTAGGTTCAACATTATAGTCCGAAAGAAAGGAATAGATCATCGCGGGGGCAGGCTTTCTATCTTTCGGTTTATCTGCACAATAAGTCTGATCAAAATATTCGGTTAGCTGAGCTTTTTCGAGAAGTGGAAGGGTAAGCTCTGAGGCTTTATTAGTTATACAGGAAAGCACTATTCCTTTTTTCCGCCACTCTGTTAATGCGGAAACTACGCCGGGATAGACATGACTCTTATTGAACGAATCCGCTGCATAAAATTCGCGCATTAATCGACGGTACTTTTCCATTTCATTATCGGATAACTCTCTACCCAAACTTTCCTTAACACATCGTTTTAAGAGAGTATCGATACCATCTCCGATCATTCCGATAACGGTCTCGATAGACAAGACTGGAGCATCCATTTGCTCGAGCGTTAAATT
Organism: uncultured Gammaproteobacteria bacterium; assembly: GCA_902519405.1. Classification (GTDB taxonomy): domain Bacteria; phylum Pseudomonadota; class Gammaproteobacteria; order Pseudomonadales; family Halieaceae; genus CABYJX01. The sequence goes on along the minus strand of CABYJX010000030.1, from coordinate 10,690 downwards.
AGCCGCTGCCGCAAGATCCGGCGCTGAATTAATCATAGTACCGTCCAAATCTATAGCAGCTGCTTTAACGTCGTAGGTAAGTGGTCCCTTTTTACTAAGCCGCACGTCGATGCGCTCTGGCTAAATCATCAATTGAAAGCCAAGGCTGAGAGAAACTAAAATTCTCGTAAGCACTTAGCGGATTTTCAACATCGCCTAGTTGGGGAAGAAGCAAACAAGCCTCCGTAAACTCGTGATCTTCGGTCCATTGACAAGGTGTTACTATGCAAGGAATTCCAGCCTGGTTAGCGGAGAGTAAACCATTTCTTGAGTCTTCAAACGCCACGCATTCCCTAGCAGGAAGATTTAATTGTTTTAGGACTTGGTGATACACATCTGGAGATGGTTTTTTATTAGGGACCATATCTCCGGCCACAATTGAGTCAAACCAACGCAAGGAGTCCTTTCCTAAAGTTGAAGTTAACAAAACTTCCACGTTAGTCAAAGATGTAGTCGTAGCAATACCCAGACGAACGCCATGTTCCAGAGCTTCTAATATGATTCGATTCACCCCAGAACGAAGCCTTAATTCTCCACTTGATATGCTATGTGAATAGAGAGTGGTCTTGGTTTTGTGGAGTGGTATGACGTCCGATAAACATTCTATTTCCCGGCTAGAGCAAAGGTTTAAAGATCTGATAAAATATTCAATCCTTTCCTTACCACCCGTAATAGTTAACAATTCCTTGTAGTCATCGGTACTCCATTGCCAATCAAATCCATGTCGAGAAAAAGCGCCATTGAAAGCTCGCCTATGCTGCTCCTCGGTATCCGCAAGAGTCCCATCGACATCAAAAATAATTGCCTTGGGTGTCATTTTTGATTGCCTTCGTTTTGGTCTACGCCGCCAGAAAAAACTCGACTAGCTCGCAAGTCTTCTTCTTTAATCATTGCCAAATCATCTCGCGTGATACTCTCTTTTCTCCCATCAAATAATCGTTTTGCTTGTCGTAGGCGACATCTATCTAATGCATTTCTGATCGAACGGGCATTAGAAAAGTTGGGTCTTTGACGTCTGAGAGAAATGTACTCACTGAGAGCTTCCTTCGCTCCGTCTGTTAGTTGATACTGCATAGTAACTAGCATTCTATCAGCAATCTGAACGAGCTCTTTATCATCATAATCAGGAAAGTCTATATGATGAGCTACTCTAGAAGCCATACCAGGATTTGCACCAAAGAATTTATCCATCTCTTTTTCATAGCCAGCCAAAATAACCACAAAGTCATCTCTGTGATCCTCCATAGCTTGTAATAGGATTTCTATCGCTTCCTTACCATAATCTCTCTCGTTCTCGGGTCTGTATAGAAAATACGCCTCATCAATAAATAAAACACCACCCATTGCTTTTTTTATCATCTCTCGTGTTTTTGGTGCGGTGTGTCCAATAAATTCACCGACCAAGTCATCTCTAGTACAGGCAACAAGGTGTCCCTTTCGAACATAATCGAGCTTTTTAAGAATATCTGCCATTCTCAATGCTACTGTCGTTTTTCCAGTGCCCGGATTACCTGTGAAGCTCATATGTAAGGATGGTGGCTGCGCTTGCAAACCAACTTGATTACGAAGTTTCTCGACTACAAGTAATGATGCAATTTCCGAAACACGACTCTTGACCGGTGCTAAACCAACTAGTTCCTCGTCAAGTAGGGCTATGGCTGACTCTATGTCAGAGTCTTGGTAAATCGAGTTTAAATCGATAGCATCAGCATCCATCTCGTCAAATCCTGTAATCTGATCGCCAGCAGTTATTGGCAGCTAGATCTACTAATACCTGTTTCCAGATGGAGCATCAGTAGCATAGGAGTGCGTCGTATAACGAATCTTTCTACCCTCGAATTCAGTCCGTTGCAATCTAAATCCTGGCTCTTCTTTTGGACGATTCACTATAAAAGATAAACGAATACTCTCCCAACCATGGGATGCATCAAAAGCATTTATCTTGATATATTCATTGGGATGTTCCGCGATCGCTCTATCCACCTCTATCATCACCCCTTCCGCATCCTTAATATCAAACATCGGATTTCCGTACATTTCCCAATACAGATTTCTAGGATGGGGATCATCGGTGTACTCAATACCCACCGCCCAATCTTTATCAAGACAATAGGAGACCTGTGCGGCTATTTGTTCTCTTGTTAAATCAGGTAGAAACGAAAAAGTTCCCTGTGTAATTCTCATTGCTCTTCTCCTTAAGACGGTGTCGCTGTTGGAACAAAATCCAATGTATCTGTAGATGTGTAGTCAAAGGTTATCTCTCCCCAGGTATCCAAAGCAGCCTCAAGAGGCTTACAATGCTTGGCTGCATTCTTCAAAATATCAGGACCTTCATTCCAAATATCTTTTCCTTCATTTCTCGCGAGCACCATGGCTTCTAGGGCAACCCTGTTCGCCGTAGCGCCCGCTGCGATTCCCATTGGATGTCCAATCGTTCCGCCTCCAAATTGCAGCACTACATCCTCTCCTAGATAGTGGAGCAATTGGTGCATCTGACCTGCATGAATACCACCTGATGCGACTGGCATAACAGCGTTCATACTAGCCCAATCTTGTTCAAAGAAGATGCCACGCGACAAATCAACCTCGTTTTTTGTTTCACGTAATACATTGTAGAAGCCTTGAACGCTGGCAGGATCACCTTCCAACTTGCCAACAACCGTCCCGGCATGAATATGATCCACTCCCGCCAAACGCATCCACTTCGAGATGACCCTAAACGAGATACCATGCGTTTTTTGCCTTGTGTAAGTGCCATGCCCTGCTCGGTGAAGATGCAGTATCATGTCATTTTTTCTGCTCCAAGAGGCCATGGACTGAATAGCAGTGTATCCGATGACAAGATCAATCATAATAATATTGCTGCCCAATTCTTTTGCGAATTCGGCTCTTTCATACATGTCCTCCATCGTCGCTGCTGTAACATTTAAATAATGTCCTTTAACTTCTCCCGTTGCTGCCTGCGCTCGGTTTACCGCCTCCATCACACATAGAAATCGATCTCTCCAATGCATAAAAGGTTGGCTATTGATATTCTCGTCATCCTTGGTAAAGTCCAACCCGCCCAGTAAAGCCTCATAAACCACCCTTCCATAATTCTTTCCCGACAAACCCAGTTTAGGCTTTGTGGTAGCACCTAGAAGAGGTCTCCCAAATTTATCTAACCTCTCTCTTTCTACGACTATTCCAGTAGGTGGACCCTCAAAAGTTTTTACATACCCCACTGGAATCCTCATATCCTCTAGTCTAAGCGCTTTAAGTGGCTTGAATCCGAATACATTACCGATAATCGAGGCCGTTAAGTTTGCTATAGATCCGGGCTCGAACAAGTCAAGATCGTAGGCAATGTAGGCAAAGTGTTCGGAGTCAGAACCTGGCACCGGGTCGACTCGATAGCACTTCGCGCGATAACGTTCACAGGCAGTCAAACGGTCTGTCCAGACGACTGTCCATGTCGCTGTTGAAGATTCCCCTGCTACCGCAGCAGCAGCCTCAATCGGGTCTACGCCATCTTGAGGAGTGATCCTGAATAATGCCAGTATATCTGTATCAGCTGGTTCGTAATCTGGTTCCCAATACCCCATATCAGCATACTTCATTACTCCTGCACGATATCTTTCAGCTGCTTTGTTGTCTTTGGCTTGATTCACGATTAGTGTCCTCTCAGGCAGGTGCTAATTTGTGGGGCGCACAATAGCAACGAATTTTTATATCAACAAATCATATATTTTTTGATAACCTATAAGATATGACTGATATATCGAAGACTCTCCGAGATGTCACTCTTCGTCAGCTTAAGACCTTCAGGAGCGTAGCCAACGCGGGAGGTATCTCCGCTGCCGCGCGAGAGATTCATCTGACCCAACCTGCTGTATCAATGCAGCTAAAAGAACTTGAAACCTCATGTGGAGTAACACTTTATGAGCGTTCTGGTCGAGGCATTAAACTTACTAATGCAGGGGAAACTGTTTTAAATACGGCCACAGTTATTTTGGACACACTTAGAAATACTCAAGAGAGTCTGGACGCGATGATTGGACTCAAAACTGGCGTGCTAAAGCTAGCTACCGTAAGTACCGCAAAGTACTTTGCACCATCAATATTATCTGCATTTCGGTCGGAATACCCTGAGATTAATGTGCAACTAGTGGTTGGGAATCGACAGGAAGTAATAGACCTCCTGCACAAAAATATATGCGACTTGGTAATTATGGGAACACCACCTGTGGAACTAGAAACTAAGGCCATTGAGTTCGCCAAACATCCGCAAGTCATAATCGCAGCGCGAGACCATCCTCTCGCAAAAAAAACAAACATACCTCTAAAGACGCTTAGAAAAGAAAGCTTTGTCATACGTGAAATGGGCTCGGGCACGCGCGCTATCATGGAACACTATTTTTCTGAGGGTAAGTTTGAGTATCAAACGGCTATGGAAGCTACCAGTAATGAGACTATCAAACAAGCAGTCATTGCTGGAATGGGATTAAGCTTTATCTCAAAACATACCATCGCGCTAGAGATCGCTGCGAAACGTCTCTCTATTTTAGACATTAGAGGGATGCCGTTAGTAAGAGCCTGGCACGCCATTTGTCGAGAAGATAAGATTTTATCCCCAGCGGCACAGGCGTTTTTCGATTATCTAATCTCAAACGGCGAAGAATGTCTGAAAAAATCACTCTCTATTTTCTCTGAAAAAAAGTAATCTCTTTTCCCTCTGAAAAATATCTTCTTAGATAAATACCCTCTTCCCACTAGCTAGGTCCCTGCCCATCATTATCGTATAATCAATGATCAAACTGAATTACAAAGGATCTATATGAGGAGATTTTTACGATGAGCGAAAATGCCTCCGGAAGTTGTCTTTGCGGCCGACTAAGTTATAGTTTTAATAAAGATGATGTGATCTCGGCGCATCATTGCCATTGTAAAGATTGTCGGAAAATGACGGGTAGCGGCAAAGCCACGGTCATCATGGTGCCTACCAAGAAACTAAAATCCAGCGGTAAGCTAAAATTATTCACTATAATCGGTAGTGATGGTAGTCACGTTTCTCGAGGGTTTTGTCCAGAGTGTGGATCTCAGCTATTGAGTTATGTAGAGGAAATGCCGGATATTAGGTTCGTCAAAGCGGGATCACTAGATGATGGAGATTGGCTACAAATAACTTCTTCGTTTTGGAGTAAATCTGCGGAGCCCTGGTCTCCAGTGGACCCCACCTGTCCTTCATTCGCAGGCAATCCAGAACCGTAATTTTTCGAAAGATTATAATTTTAGGAGGGCTGAGATATGACGGATATAGCAGTCGTTATTGGAGTCGGAGCAATTAATGGACTAGGCGCAGCAATTGCCAGACGATTCGCCAGAGAGAATTATACTGTGGTAGTGGCGGGTAGGACGAGTGCAAAATTGGACTTAGTCACGACAGATATCAGATCAGTTGGAGGCAGGTGCATTTCTAAAACTACTAATGCATCTTCAAAGGAAGAGGTGTCCGAACTATTTAAACTTGCCTCTAGAGAAGGTCGAATAAAATCAACAATCTTCAATGTTGGTAATAATCAAATTATTGATTTTTCAGACCTGACGGCAGAGACTCTCGAACAATTTTGGCGCAGTAATGTTTTATCAGGGTTTTTAACAGCAAAAGCGGCTCTACCCTTACTCGAACAGCATGCAGGTAGTTTATTATTTACAGGAGCTTCGGCATCGATGCGAGGCAAACCTAAGTTCGCACATTTTGGATCTGCAAAGGCCGGTCTCAGGAACTTGGCACAATCTCTGGCTAAAGAATTTGGTCCCAGAGGAGTACATGTGGGTCATATTATTGTAGACGGAGTTATTAATGGAGAACTAGCCAAAACTCGTTTTAGCGATTATTTGGAGTCGCTTGGTGAGTCAGGTTCTCTTGAACCAGACGCGATAGCGGATTCCTATTGGTTTCTGCATAGCCAACCTCAAAACGCTTGGACATTTGAACTAGATGTTCGACCATACAAGGAACCTTGGTAATATAAGGTATGCTGGCTGACATAATAATTTTGAAGAAAAATCCACTTGTTGATATTCGCAATACTAGACGCATCAAAGCGGCGGTAAGGCCACGTACTCTGCATACGAGGAGAAACCTTTACGCAAGCTTACATAAATAGTGTCTCGTAAGCCGCATCCCAGGCTGCATACGGTGTGTAAAACGGTGAAATTCGTATGATTCGAAGCTTAAAAATGTTCTTAATCATTAATTGTCTCCTAATGACTATAGCTTGCACCTCGGATAAAGCTCCCGCATTAAAAGGCCCTTCTTCGTGGTTAATTACCAATGCCATGGTGGTAGATGGAACAGGTAGCGACGCATTTCTAGCAGCGGTAAGGGTTGAAGAGGAAAAAATTGTGGCGGTCGGAGAATTGACCCCCCTCCCCAAAGAATCTCTTATCGATGCTAAAGGAATGGTTCTGACTCCGGGCTTTATAGATCCGCACAGTCACGCCGATGACGAACTTACCGAAATGCTAGATTCCTTAAGTGCGCTCAGTCAAGGGATTACTACGGTTGTTGTTGGGCTCGACGGATTCTCGAAGTACCCTATTAGTGATTATTTCTCTGAATTAGAGACTAATCCGCCAGCCATAAATGTCGCCTCATTCTCTGGTCACAATACTCTTAGGAAACTCGTTTTAGGTAAAGATTATAAAAGGATAGCAACTGAGCAAGAAATCAAAAACATGATAAATAGATTAGAGATAGATATGACTTCCGGTGTTTTAGGGCTAAGCACCGGTCTCGAATATGAACCAGGTATTTATAGTTCTACAGAAGAGGTCATCGCATTAGCCAAATCAATTGCGTCGGATGGCGCTCGTTATGTAACGCATATAAGGAGCGAGGACAGATGGTTTGAAAACGCAATTCAGGAAACTATTGATATCGGTAAGGTTGCTAAAATACCGGTGCATATTTCCCATTTAAAGCTGGCATCAAGCAGACTTTTAGGTACGGCTCCCGCACTACTTAGGAAGCTTGATTCTGCATTAGCGGACGGAATTGTAATTAGCGCTGATATCTATCCATATACAGCGTGGCAAAGTACGATGCTCATCCTGATTCCAGATCGAAATCCTGAAAATCGTTCCGAGATAAGAAAAGCGTTAAATGATATTGCACCACCAGAGAGTATCCGATTTTCATACTTTGCACCCTATCCCAGCTATATTGGTAAGACGCTGAGAGAAATCTCCGACGAAATTGGGGAAGATCCAGTTACCGTATTTAGCAGCCTTGCAAAAGCATCAAAAAAGTGGTCTGAGAGGACTGGAGAGCAAGGAGATTTGATCATAGCGGGTATAATGGACGAGCAGGATATCCAAAATCTTATTAGATGGCCAAACACCAGTATTGGTACTGATGGAAGTTTGGAAGACAGACATCCTAGGGGAAAGGGAACCTATGCAAAAATACTTAGTCGCTACGTTAGAGAAAAAAAGATAATAAGTCTTGAGACGGCTATCTATAAAATGACCTCACTACCAGCTAAACAGCTCGGAATAACAAATCGTGGATTTATTAAACCAGGTGCATATGCTGATCTTCTGCTGCTTGATCCAGAGAATATTAAGGATCATGCCACAATGGAAAACCCCTCCATGTTATCTGAAGGAATTCTGGCAGTGTGGGTTAATGGGCAGCCCGCTTTCGGTGGAGAACTGCATACTGGTAGATTCCCAGGCCGGATAATTCGCCGAGGCGATCTTTGAAGAAAGTCGAACTTCCAAAGCCTTATGTAATTTTCCTGGGAGATACTCAAAATATCCTAGATGCGAAGACTGCTCTCGGACTTTTAGATTGGTGCAAAGAGGACTGTATCGCGCAAGTCAGTATGCCGGGATGCAAAATCGATCTTAATCTACCGGAGCTGACCCCCTCTCAGGCCGCTGAAGCAGGTGCAAAAAGTATCGTTATTGGAATAGCGCCGACGGGTGGGAAGATTAATCCGAAATGGCGAGAACTCCTAAAAGAAGCGTTGTCCGCCGGACTGCATCTAGTCAGCGGACTGCATACTGACTTAGAAGATGATGAAATACTTAGAGAGGCTGGAAACGCTGGTAATAGTAGATTGATCAATCTACGAAAGGCGCCAGACTGTAAGCAAGTTGCATCTGGAAAAAATCGAACTGGAAAACGACTGCTAACAGTTGGAACCGATTGCTGTGTTGGAAAAAAATATACTGCTCTATCGATTTATAAAACAATGAGAGAACTAGAATTTAAAACCACCTTTCGTGCTACGGGTCAAACAGGAATACTTATCTCAGGTGAAGGTATTCCCATCGATGCTGTGGTGTCAGATTTTGTTTCCGGGGCCGCGGAAAGTCTTTCCCCTGAAAATGAGCCGGACCATTGGGATATTATCGAAGGACAAGGATCGCTATTCCACCCGGCTTATGCGGCCGTGACCCTTGGTTTGATTCATGGAAGTCAGCCAGATGCGCTGATACTTTGTCATGCCGCGACCCGAACCCAAATCGACGAATACCCTGATTTCTCTATTCCCACTATTCCAGAATGCATAGCTAAATACGAGGAGTCAGCAGCCTTGACAAATCCTAAGTCACGGGTAGTGGGCATAAGTATTAACAGTTCTGATCTAAATTTAACTGCCCGCAAGGAATATCTCATGGAATTGGGCGCCTTGACAAAGCTCCCGTGCTTCGACCCCATGAGCGATAGTCTCACCTCTTTTATAGAAACACTGAGATCATATTGATTCACGTCAGCGTAGAAGATATCCAATGGCATATGAAGAAGCCCTTTATTACAGCCACCGAATCTACTAGCTATATTGATGCACTCCTGATAACACTGACTAGCAACGGAGTGACTGGAAGAGCTGAAACGTTGGGTGTTGACTACCTCGGAGAGAATACTGACACGATCAAACGACAGATCCAAGAGTATTTGAGTGAATTCACCCTAGGAATTACACGTCAGTCCCTGCAAACAATTCTATTACCGGGAGGCGCACGCAATGGGATAGACTGCGCGCTTTGGGATCTAGAGGCAAAAAGACAAAATGTAAGAGTCTGGGAGATAATTGGTATGTCCATGAAACCGGTTGAAACGCTTTATACGCTGCCCTGTGACACCCCCGAAGAAATGGCAAATGCTGCTCGGATCTGTCCGTGGGCTAAACAACTAAAACTTAAATTAGATTCGAATGATGTTATGGAAAAATTAATTTCGGTCCGTGATGCAAGACCAGATGCCGATTTAATTATTGATGCTAATACAAGTTGGTCACCCACCTTGTTAGACAAAATCGCCGATACTTTAGCTTCAGCCAAAATCCAACTGCTTGAGCAACCATTACCCACAGGTGATGATGCTTTTCTGAAAGATTTAAATTATCCAGTTCCGATATGTGCAGATGAGTCATTCCAAAGCAGTACAGACTTCGATCGAATACTTGATCATTACGACGCCTTCAATATAAAACTAGATAAATGTGGTGGATTGACAGAAGCGCTTAAAATTGTGAATCAATGTAAAAAGAATAAAAAGAAGATCCTAGTGGGGAATATGCTTGGCTCGTCGCTAGCGATGGCTCCCGCGCTTATTATTGCACAGCACTCAGATTGGATTGATCTAGATGGCCCACTTCTTCAGAGAGAAGATATCCATCCCCCAATTCATTTTGAGAAAACGAAAATGCATCCGCCTGATATTAGCCTTTGGGGATGAAATTCCAAGTTAACCCCTTCGAAGAAGACAAAAGAAACCTTTTTCGTCAGACTTCGAAAAGTAATTCTCCCTCAATTTTTCTTCTAGTATAACAAGACCATCTCGCACCGAAACCTCTAACCATTGATCAAATTTCTTTTCTGCCCAGACCCCAGAATTGATAGTGCAAGCTAAGGGCGCCCCATGCTTGAGGATTCTCAATAATTCGATAAGCGCTTTTGGACCAACGTGGCCACGAGTAAAAGTGCCACAGCAGATAATCGCATCATAAGTCTCGTCATCAAACTCCAGTTTTTTATTAAGATCCGCCTGAATAAGCTTTTTATATACTCTCTTTTTTCTAGCCACCTCCAGCATACCCGAAGAAAAATCTAGTCCATCTATATTTATAAACCCGCGAGTCGACAAATTTAATCCCACTAAACCTGTGCCACAACCTACATCTAAAACTTTACTTTCAAAATCATCAACAACATGAGAAAGTATTGACGAGAGTAATTCTGGTGCTTGATATCCGAGACCTACTTCGAGATGCTGATCGTACGTTCCAGCCCAGTCTTGATAAAGACGCTGTACATCATCTGAAGATTGAACCGCATACGCGCGTTCTAACATTTCCTTGGAAGTCGAATTTTTCGTCACTAGTTAGATGTCCTCAAAGTGCCAGATCGTTGTGCTGATTAATCTGAAAAAAATGCTCTTTTTAAGGCCATTTCCATACCCCTAATTTCCGCTAGTCCTTTTAGACGCCCAATAGCGGAGTAGCCAGGGTTAATTTTCTTTTTTAGATCGTCCAATATTTGATGTCCATGATCAGGTCGCATAGGAATTAAAGAAGCACTCCCTTCCTTTTCCCTTCTGTACTCTTCTCTGAGTATTTCCGACACTACCTCATACATATCTACATCTCCGGCCAGG
>CABYJX010000029.1 GCA_902519405.1 uncultured Gammaproteobacteria bacterium | reverse complement strand
ACTCCTTAACACCATCTTCTTTTCCATCTTTGTAGCTCTCTCTCATTTGTAACTGACCGTTCTTGTAATACCCCTCCGAAACGCCATCTTCTTTTCCGTCTTTGTAGGTTTGTCTATGTTTTAACTGACCGTTCTTGTAATAGAACTCCAAAAGACCATCTGCTTTTCCATCTTTAAAGTTTATTCTCATTTCTAACTGACCGTTCTCGTAATACCCCTCCGAAACGCCATCTTCTTTTCCGTCTTTGTAGGTTGCTTTTTCCTTGAGCTGACCGTTCTCGTAATAATCCACATCAATTCCAGTGAACGGAGTTTGGGAATTTACTTCGTATTTAATTCTTTGTGGTATAACTAGTTCGTCAGGCGTTACTTCCTTGGTACAACCAGTCAGTATCAACAGCAATGTCAGCAGTAGGTATTTCATTGGATTAGGATAGCACTTAAAAGGGCTTTGTAGACAACACACCATCAGGTGCTAAAGCTGTGTAGGTTGATGTTGGGGGGGGTTGTTTTGTATAACTAAATATTACTCATATATTCCTTGAAGGTTACAAATTTGTTTTGCCCTTTTTTCACGTTCCCTAAGGGCCGGCTTCTGATATTCCCCCCATTGCTTTTCGGAGATATCTCGATATTTTTTGTAAAAGGGATAACATTTGTCGCCTTCCTGCTTAAGTTTGTCCAGTACTTTGTCACATATTGGACCTCCTCGCATGGTTGATTCCATTGCGCCATCACAGTACACAAAAACCTTTTGTTGGATTTCTTTATATTTATGGACATAACAGCCAGCGGCTTCTGCTGCTATATAATTCTCCGTATCTTGCCTCACTAATTCCTGATAGGCTCTATTTTGCCGCAATTCTTGAAAATGCATACTGGCTAGACGATCCATATTAGCGTCAAAACATTTTTCAAATTCAGACTCTCCACAACCAACCAATAACATAACTACCGATACAGACAACAAGACCTGAGCAATTCTTTTAACCATCACAAGCATCTCTAATTCTTCTTATGTCCCAAATCCTACACAATTCCACTTAAACATCCTACTGCTTGATTAGGTTGGTATCTTTTAGCCATTAATAATAGGTTTTCTGACGATTACGAATCACAGAAACCAGCTTGAATAGCCCTAACACCCGAAGATCAAATAAGATTTCTGGATCAGAGTATTCAGCTAAAAGACCTAGTGAGTCCCAATACGTGCCACTGCTTAGCCTAAAGTGACTGCCACCAGCACATCTGACCATCACACTCACACTATCTGGAGAAATCGTAAAGATGTATGCATATCGTGGGTAACCACAGATAAACCGATATTTTATTCGTTTGGAAATAAAGTCACTTTTAGTCGGCATACGAATCATTAATTTCCTTTCGTTGCCTTTTAGATCACTGCTTACTCTATTGCGTATGAGTGCATTCATGGAACCTCCTCTTTAGTGCTTTTCGGATTGAGGGCGCACAAGCTGGATATCAAATGCCCAGTTTTTAGAGTGAACTACACTCCCGTTATTTTAAATTAATCTGATGATTTTTTCAGTATGAATAGGCTACCAAAGCCAACCCTAGCAAACCCATGTAACAACCATTAGTTAACAAACCAAAAGTTCTCAAAATGTCTAAGCAGATGTTTATATACCTAGGGGATAGCATGGCATCCTGCCTACCCTAATTTTAGTTTTAGTAAACTTAGGCAGGTACATTATCAATCCCTATAAATTTATCTAAGACTCAAAAATTCCATGTGGTACTTTTGGTGGTACTTTTTGAATATTTGGATTTTTTGTGGGCTTGAAACGTAGCAATAATGAGGCTTTCAAAAGACTAAAACTCTTGGCAAGGCTTCTTCTGGGCACCAATAATTAATCATAAGCTACTGTTTTAAAAGCTTAATGTGTTTTAAAGCTGTCTAGAATGAATGGCTAGAGGAATACATCTACTAGTACACCCTCCATTACCAGTACCTGATACAACTACAAATCCCACACAATTTAACTTAAATATCCTACTGCTTGATTAAGTTGGTGTGTGTTTGGCTGGGCTCGATATTAAGTGTAGTAATCTCTTAACATACTTTTCACTGAGTTTTCTTTTCCCCTTCGCTTGAATTTCACATTCTTCACCCACATAAAAATGATGTGCTGACAAATTCGTTCGCGCTGATCATCAACTTGTTAAATTTTCGGAGGAACTGTGAAAATCGTGTTTTATCGTAAGCTGAATACTTATGGGATCTATATCCTGACTACAATCATTGTTAGTGTTGTAGTTAGAGCTTTATTCCTGATCAGCTAACGATTCTTGAGTCCGCCTAAGTTCAACTTGGCGGCCAAACTAAAATTAAACCTCTGATTGTAGAATTGCTTTACCCTCAAACCCAGCTCTAGCAAACTTCTGTAACAACCACTGGTCAAAAACTGAATGTACTCAAAATGTTTGAGCACATCTTTATGAAGAGCTAACCGTATGGTCTAACGCATTGCTCCATCAGATATGTCTATCTCCAGACGATCGGATAGAGCGCGCAGGCGATGTCCCAGCTCTAATTGTGAGGGAATATGACTCTCAACCTGGAAAAGAGACATCTCGATTTTCTGTAAGGCTTCGTGAGGATTTTGTTGCAGATCGAATAAAAATTCTGCAACCTCCCGCCTACTATTCCATAGTGGAGCTCGGATCCACCAACACCAAGGAATATCAGCAAGCGGCTGCTTCAAAGTCCTAAGACTATTTAGAAACTCCTGATGGCTCATCTGGTCAATCAGCATGAACCCTAGAGAAAGTCTAGATCGATCGCTAAATACAGCATGCCATAAGGGAGAATCGTCATCAGGGCTAGTTCGAAAGAGAATCGCATGATCGGCTCTATCTTGGATAGTTATGATCTTCCCATCTTCCCTGTCCTTAAATCTAAATGAGCTGGATCCTAGTCCTTGAATATCCACGCAGTATACCCGCCATCCAGAGACGTCGCCGTTTGTATGCCAGTCTCGAAAACCTCTTCTTGGGTAAAAGAATGCACCTCTAACATCAAGAATAGATTCTTCGTAAAGTCCTAAGACCTCAGCATCTTCAATATAATAAGGATACCGATATCGACTACCAGCTTTCGTAACTTTATCAGGGTGCTCATGCAAGAAAAAACCGTCTTTGCAGGTCCACCATTCGGAATTCTCGGGCGATGGGTCATTAGATTCACGGTTAGTCGTAAGTGTGCTCCATGCGATTCTTTTGTAGATCTCCCACAGCGGATCAAGCGCAGGTATCTCCCTGTGCAGCGCTTGGATCGATAATTGGTAGACGCCAGGTGAATCAAGCGGTATGCCAAGCTTAAGCAGTGTTTTCTCAACGCTGCCCTTTGAGGGGATCAGCGATCATCACCATGCATATCGCTGGGGCCAAGTTGTGAATCACCATGCACACTATTTTTGCTTGTCGAACTACTTGTTTTAAGCGCCTTGTCGGCAATAGCTTTTATTTTTTTGGGGGATAGTTTTTCTTTCTCCTTAGTCGCTCCATTGACTGGCTTGTTATCTGCAAAGGTAAAAAAACTCAGTCCTGCCAGTACCAACGCGATTACTTTCTTCATATTACAAACACCCCTTGCTCAGTTACATTTGAATATGGTAAAGATGGAGATACCTAATTTGCAACAACTTTTTGGGTGCCTGAGATAAAATAGGTAGATATTGATCGATCCAAACTCTTTCCTCCACCGCGCTAAACGGACTCAAAGAGAAGTTTTAGGTCCCTCGTGTAGCCTCATTTGGAATTTAGTAACCCTGAGTAGTTACATTAAGAATTAAACAATGACTGACTGCCCCCGGGGGAGGTGTTTGTTAGTAGAAATTCCGTTGAGCAGGGTTTAGCACAGCTCTAAACCACCGTTAAAGACGAGGAAAAATAAAGGGATAAATTTGATTTGGCTTCAATTAGTGAATTTCTCGCGTTAGAGAATCATTGGGCACTCGTTTTGCCAATGACGGGCAATATGATTGCTGGCTCACTCTGACTGTTCTTGCTAGCATGCTCGCTTAAATTACTCATGGTTATCCGTACGATTGCGTCCGTGGTTTTACTAGGTATCGATTACAGCTTATTGAGGACCAGAAATATTACACTGGACCATTCCCCCCCATGAGATTTTTAGCAACTACAATGTCGATTTAATGCTTGTGATTGCAGGAGTTTCCTCATGATAAGAGTTGCCATTATTGGTGCTGGCCTTTCTGGTCTATCCCTAGCTAATTTATTGGGACACAAGCTCGACGTCACGCTCTTTGAAAAAAACGCGCAGTGTCAGTGGCCGAATGTCTACACGCCGTGCTGAACCGCACTTCTTTGATCATGGGGCACAATACTTCACCGCGAGAACTAAACCTTTCCAACAGTTTATTCAGCCCTTCATTGAGGATGGAGTGATCAAGGCATGGCCCGCACGTTACGCTAGATTTGATGACGATAAAATAGTGGAGCGTAAGGATTGGGGGAATGATGAACCTCGCTATGTTGGTATGCCCGGGATGAATAGTTTCGCAAAGGCGCTTTCAAAGCAGTTGAATATAAAATTCAATACTAAAATTACATCTTTGGAGAAATATAATAAGTGGAGGCTGAAGGACGCAGAAGGAGGTATCCACGAGGGTTTTGATTGGGTTGTTTCAACAGCGCCCTCACCCCAAACATCAGCTTTATTTCCAGATTTTTTCCAGTATTCGAAGGATATTCAAGGTATTGAGATGCGAGCGTGCTTTTCTTTGATGCTCGGGTTTGATCACGGACTTAATCTTAATTTTGATGCTGCCCATATTTATAATAATGATATTAGTTGGTTAGCGGTCAATAGTAATAAACCGGGTCGTTCAAATATTTTTTCATTGATTGCTCATTCATCTGAAGAATTTGCAGAACGAAATCTTGAAAGAGATCTACTGGAGATTCAGGAGCATTTATGTGGTGAAACTGGTCGTATCATTTCATGTGACGTGAGTATTGCGACGTTTAAGACAGTTCATCGTTGGCGATATGCCAACAATGTAGAAAGGAAAATCTTTCCAGTATTTTTAGATATCGATTTACACTTAGCCGCATGCGGCGACTGGTGTTTAGGAGGAAGGGTTGAAAATGCTTTTGTTTCTGCATACAACCTCTACAAGAAAATGAAATCCTCATTGGATATTACCTGAGATTTCGCTATTTTATTCCAGCAGTCATAACTTAAATGAAGCGCTCGTAAACCGAATCACCACCTAATATGAGTGAAGCTCTTTATCGTTGTGATAACGTCCGTTACCAGTATCTGATAAAACTTGAGATGGCTTGAAAAACTAACTCTCGTTCACTTTGCGATCATATTATACTTTATCCATGACAAGAGACGACTCACGTATCAATCGATTAAAGTTAGGCCACCACTTTTTGCAATCCGGCCATTTGGATAAAGCCGAAGACACCTTTAATAAGATACTAGCGGATTTTAAAGAAGAACCTAACGCCTTAAATTATCTTGGCCTGATATATCAGGCTAAAGGCGATTTGCACCAAGCATATGAGTTAGTTAAGAAATCCCTCAAATCTGACGATTCCAACTATTTTACCTATTCTACACTTGGGAAAATCCTTCTGCAGGCTGGCAAACCTCATGAAGCAGCTGCCTGCTTTAAGGAGTCAATTAATCGCAAACCAGATTACTCTGATAGCTGGCTGTTTCTAGCAACCACATTATATTCTATTGGTGATCATCAGGAGGCTTTTGAGAATATTCGAAAAGCGATTGAATTGAATCCTAGTTACGATGGTGCCTACATAAAGTTAGGTAATATGTTAAAGGATCAAGGCTCTATTGAGGAAGCGATCAGAACCTATAAGAAAGCCATTGCAGTTAATCCAGATTGCGCTGATGCTTACAGCAATCTCGGTATAGTATTAAAGGATCAAGGGGAGTTAGAAGAAGCGATACAAAATTATAAAAAAGCTGTTGAATTGAACCCGACCTATGCAGGTGGTTACAGTAATCTAGGTAACGCGTTGAAGGGTCAGGGAAAACTTAAAAAGGCAATACAAAATCATAGAAAAGCGATTGAATTAAATCCTACCTATGCAGGTGGTTACAGTAATCTGGGTAACGCATTGAAGGATCAGGGGAACTTTGAGGAAGCAATAGAAAATTACAGAAAAGCGATTGAATTGAATCCTAGCTATGCAGGTATTTACAATAATTTGGGTGAGGTATTAAAAACTCAAGGAATGCTGAACGAAGCTATAGAAAATTTTCAGATGGCGATTGATATAGACCCGAGTTTTAATTCTGCTTACTGTAATTTGGGAAATGCTTTCCAGCAAATAGGCGCTTTCCCTGAGGCATTAGACTCATATCAAAAAGCTATAGATATCAAGCCATGGTCCTTAACTGCTTCCTGGGGAATTTCTTCTTGTCTCGATTAGAAAGTTTCTATGGCATTAGATGATATTATCTCTAGCTCGATTACAAGTGCGTCTTTAATAGTTTCAGATGCAGTAGTTTTTTCACAGTTTAATTGCTTTAGTAGCTCTTTGCGTTTTTCTTTATTGAAATTGAGAATTTTTCGGAATATCGCAGAATTGTTAGAGCTAACCCCAGCCCTTTTCAGTAGTTCTTTTAGATAATTTAAGGGGAGATTACCACAGGTTAAATCTGCAATTGGTAGTCCATCAAAAACAAGAGTGCCTTTCTCTCTATGGAATTTCATAGAGTCATCGAGTAGAGATTTACCTTCACATTCCAATATGGCAAGCGAATTATCCAAGGGAAAACTAAACGGGAATGAGAATACAATTGGCTCTTTACAGGCAAATCCATATTTAAGAGCTCTGTATAGCGGACTCATATTTCCATATTTGTGGGTCAATTCCTTTCCAATTTTAGTTATCTGCGGCGTGCTTATACCATCATGTAGAATCTGAAATGGATTTGATCTAACTTCATGATTCACCAGCTCTAACATTGGCGCAATAACTAAGTGGTTGTGATAATTAAATTGTCTCGCCGAGATGAATCTATTGTAAATTACAAGATTCCATGGCCCACTATGTCTGTTGTCTATATCGGTTAAGCGTAGTCGCTTGAGAGTTTCTTTAACTTGCTTTGAAATATTCTTTAATCCATTCTCGAAATCCTCGATTGAATCTTTGCCACCTGATCCCCATGAGAAAGCCTCCTGATAAAATTCAAAAAAATCCCTAGTTTCTTGCGTATGCTTGTTCGCTGGTTTTATTCGAGGTAGATTACAGTCTAGCGAAATATCTTTTACTGGTATGAGTAACTCAGAGGGGACGAAAATTCTGGCTTCGGCTTCTAAATTCTCAGGAAAAATACCACGACCATTCTCGCCATTTTTCTGACAGATATTTTCTGCGACCCCACCTAAGTTACGAAAGTCCGATAACAGTCTTTCCCACTGAGAATTCGACAAGTAACTTATCTACCTCAATCAAATATAATAGGTAAATGTACGCTTTATGAAACTAATTTACAAAATGAAAGGACTTCGTATCTGATATTAGTTTGAGTGCAACTGAGGCTGAACCCATAAATTTTTATTCAGTGATTCTAATAATCATCTAACTGCTGATATTTTTAATAGCTAAGTCAGGCATAGAAGGTTTTATAAAGACTAGATACTGCAGCTACTCAAAACCAACTCAAGTAAACCTGCGCAACCTCTACTCATGTACTCAAAGTGTTTGATCAGGTACTTATATACTCGGGCAGCAGCAAACCCCTCAGCCTACATTTATTTAGACTTCAGTAAGTTCTAGGCGGATATATTAAAAGTTAAACAATAAGTGACCGCCTCCCGGGGAAGGCATTTGTTATTAGAAACTCCGTTGAACAACGGTTTAGTACAGCTCTAAACCACTGTTACAAGTAAGGAAAATAAGGTGATAAATTTAATTTAGTTGCCTCATCTGCGAACCAATAAAATAAATAAATTGCAACCCGGTGATTACAGAAGCTCTCACCGGGCCAAAGTACATATGAATCCCTAGAAGACAACATCGCTTATAAAATCAAACCAGACCGGCGTGATGCGACGAAGAAAATTTGGGTAGTCACTAGCACTGGTGCAAGTCTGACAGCTGCTTGCAGAATCCACACCAAACACATAAGGATAACCACCGCTGTAATAGTAAGAGCCTGAACCACTATCACCTGGACTTGTATCTGAAGAATAACTCATTTGCCGGTTCCAGCCGCCACTCACCGGGTGGGCAAGCGGACCGATACTAAAGGCTCCATCTCCATAGAGATTATCAGTTGTACAACCAGCAGGGCTTGCTGATTGGGAACAACCAGGATAACCGCGACGGTATTTCGTCCTAGCATTCAACCAAGATTTAGAGCGATATGCCCAACCCATCGTCTTCGGTGGGCTAGCACCAGCATTTGGTACGGCGATGACAAGGCCAATATCATGTGGGATACAATCCCAAGTAAATGACCCTTCGCAATTCAATTCACGATAGTTAGCATCATACCCAAAACCCACCGGTGTCCAGGTCCCCCAGGTAGGCGAAGCTGTCCCATTACGGCGCGGATCAACCGTGGAAAAATTGAACGTATTTTGGGTTGCAAATACGCAGTGACCTGCAGTGGTAGCAACTAGTCTCTGGGAATTCGCACTGATAACATTGGCTGAACAACCCCCATAATTCGCTATCCGCTGATAGATACTGTTTGTATCTGGATAACCGTCAGCAATGGCACGGCGTGTCCGGCTGTCATCCGCATTAGTCCAACCTTTCTTAGTCTGCTCATCTTGAGCCACTGCCTCACGGTCCGGTCGATCTAGCGGATTACTCTCATCCGGGTTCCTCGACATGGAACGCGCAAATTCCGCCATCTCAACCTTGGATGCAGTCATCTGGAAGGTTCGCCCTGTAGTAATATCATAAAACTCGAACGTCGAATTACCCTTCAGCGAAGATAACTCTGGAACAACCGCTCGCTCCTTGTTGGTTCTGCCCTTCATATCCGCCTCAGATACTTGCTTACTTAAATCAAGATCGTCGGTATTGATGCCTTTCAGAGGCGCTCGCTGCACCTCCTTAAATTCCGCATTAACCACACCAGAAGACTTCTGGCGTATTAACTGAAATAGAGGTATCTCACGGCGGAGTGCTTCAAAACTTTTTGCACCACCTTGCTTACCCAGCATCTGCTTCTTCGCAAGTTGAGCACGTTTCATTTCACTTGCTGTTTGTCCAAATACCGCAAAGGAACAACAGGTCAGCAACACAGCGATTAATTTAATAGAAAAAGATTTGGTCGGTAACATAGCAGCTCCCTTTGTTATTTTTATTAAAGGGTCGTAGCCCTAAATAATCACGCCAGAAAGATAATGTCCAGTAAAATCAGACGAAAGATTAACAATCCTATCCAATCCCACCTAAAAATCTGTAAAGCTTTTAGCTTTTTTAGGACACTCATTCTTATCGGGCTGATATCCACTCTATTTATCTTAATCGTCCTTTTTTTAACCCAGCCTAATTCTTTGATGGATGAGAGATATTGAGTCGGTCCACGAAATGAAAATAATCGTATTTAGGTAACTATAATTTTTTTTTGGATTTGGATTCTTGCATGGATCTACAGAATCAACCGCTCGATATTATAATACTCAACCGCAATATACGATTAGAGGATAATGCGGCTTTTTACTACGGATCACTTCGTCAAAACTATCTTGTATTATATGTATTCGACGAGAAATATTGGACGTCAAATGGTCGATCCCCCAGACAGGCTAGATTTCTTTTCGATTGTCTTGAGGAGTTAGATAAAAGACTACTGCTCTACAACTCATGTATATATGTCTTTGAAGGCTCTTATGATGCGCTGACTTTATGGATAGAAACATATTCTAGAAAAACGGCAATCCATCTAAATCATATAACCGATACAGATTATCTCACCCAGCAGCTTAAAAAATTTAAAACTCATCACTCCAAGAGAAGAGAGCTCAAGATTTATAGAGACTTTGGAATACAGGTAGATAATATTAACCGCGACAGTTGGTCTAAAGACTGGAACGAACTGATGCGTTCGCCTTTATTACCGACACCAAAAGTGTCTAGAGTAAAAAATTTATGTTCGCTTGTTCAGTTTTCTGCATTTAAACCACCTATATTGAGCAAACGCCAACCATATGAAACTTTGCAACATGGAGGCAGTAAAGAGGCGGCGGATTTGTTAGACACATTCCTAACAGGGAGGTGTAGAGACTATCAAACGTTAATTTCAAGCCCCAGAACAGCTGAATATGCCTGCTCTAGATTGTCACCTCATATTACCTACGGATCTATCTCGCTAAGGAGTATCTACCAAAAAGCTACTTCACAAATTCCATATTCTCAAAACAAAAAAGATCTAAAATCATTTATTAAGCGCCTCTATTGGCATTGCCATTTTATACAGAAGTTAGAAACGGAATCTAGGATTGAATTCAGATCTATGCACTCAATGTGTGATGATCTCAGACCAAATATCGATTTGGAAATTATAGAGAGATTATTCGCCGGAGAAACTGGATTTCCTTTTCTGGATGCATGCATGAAATTTCTCAGACAGTCAGGTTGGATCAATTTTAGGATGAGAGCGATGATTATGTCGTTTGCATCTTATAATCTATGGCAGCCATGGCAAGTAACATCACCTATGTTGGCGCAGCTATTCGTTGACTATGAGCCAGGGATTCATATTTGCCAAGCACAGATGCAGAGCGGGGCGACCGGGATAAATTTACCTAGAATCTATTCAGTTACCAAGCAAAGTTTAGATCAAGATCCAAATACTGATTGGATAAAAAAAATCTTACCGGAGTTGCAGTCGTTTTCTCCCAATGAAATACATCGTGGAGATCTGAAGGGGAGATATCCAGCTAAAATTGTAGATTTAGAAGAGACTGGAAAAATTGCACGAGATCATATTTGGTCAATGCGAAAAGATGCTGAATTTAAAAAAATAGCTCGTGCAGTTTATATGTTACATGGTAGTCGAAAAACTTCGCGAAGATATTGAGTTATATTTTTCGAGCAACCGCTACTGCTAGCCTCGAACCTCGTGTAACGGTATATATCCATTGCTTGTAGGATGCTACCGTATTCTTTTTCTTTGCGGCATCTTCACAATGGTGTATCTCGTCTTCCATAAACCCCTTGATGATCTTTTCCAACTTTGGCGGAAACAAATTAAGTTGATCTGAATAATGAGTGATCACAAAAGTTTCCACTGCCTCAATAGTGGCATAAGCGAATGATGGAGTAGCCAATGCACAAATATAACCAAGACAGCGGCCCGCTAGGGCCCAACAAGGCGATAAAATCGAACGGGATCTTTTTGGGAGAATTTTACTCAACTCGTTCAGATGTTTTTGCTCGGTAGATAAATGAGATTCTGCAAAGGCGAGTAACGACGGATCTCTGGAAAGGGACAAAATACCGAGATAAATATTAACAGCACCTATTTCTCCAGCATGATCTGATCTTAACTCGGCGATCGCTTTTGAAGAAATAGTGGTGGCTATCCCATCTAAAAATACCTTGTTCTTCTCCACAGTGGCGCTCTCTACTTAACGTATCAGTATGCTTTTCTTGATACTGATCAGATTTTTTTATCCCAGAGGTCTGATATCGATCAGCTTTCATTTAGGGATTTGCGATGTTTATCTGCCCCCGATAATGAAAGGATGGAGACCTTATCTTAAGAAGATACGCGTTCGTAGGTAATTCTGGATGACTAATAATATTTGTATAAGAACAAACGCAGAATCAATATTCAGCGAGGAAAGTGTATTCGATGAATATTTTTTCTTAATATGAAAACTTTAACTAAGATCCTTCTTTTTTTTAACCTCCTTAACCAACATAACTTGGTAAAAAGTTATAAATAATTTATACAGTGCCATATTCGAAAGACCAGAGTGTTTTAACTCAATTCAAGTAGAAATATTTAGTCGTAACTTAAGTATATCAAATGTAGTCAAAATTATAGGGCTGAGATTTATATAATTCAGGGCTCGCGCAGACCTCTGTTTACCTTCAGTTTGGCTTTAGTAAAATAGGGGAGGAACATATTTTAATGAAGATCTTAACCAACTCGGTTAGCTTTGAAGAAAAAAGGAAATTACAGAATGAAGAGAGTAATTATATTTAGTCTTTTTCTGCAACTTATACAAAATCCTTATATTTGGGCCTCAAATCCACCAGAGCCAGAGGCAAATCACTTAATTGAAAGCTTAGGACTAACGGCTTCAAATGATTTTAACTTCATAAATCAAACTTCCATCCGCCACATTTTAGTTCACTTGCCACCAACCATACTAGAAATCGTCCCGAATTTTAAACAGCGACTGCGGCGAGTAGCTAATAGTGAAGTTAGGCTTCATTTTTTTGATACACAACAAGCCTTAAAAAAATCCCAGGAATTCTCCAATATTAATGGGATCATAGGGTTCTGTAGCACTAAGCTCGTGATGGCAACCGGCAATAAGCTTCATTGGTTTCACAATTATCGATCGGGCATGGACACTTGCGCAAACATATCAGAAGAAAAAAAAGGACAGATTCTTTTTACCAATAGCAAACGACTAGCCTCTCCAACAATAGCAGAGCACGCTATCGCAATGTTTCTATCTATCGCTCGAGGTATTCCAATTTATCTCGGACAGCAGGCAAAAAAAAAATGGGGGAATACTTCCCACTCAAAAGTAACCTTTGGGGAAATTACGGGGAAAACTATGCTGGTTGTTGGCTTAGGAGGGATAGGCAGCGAAGTGGCTCGAAGAGCCAATGCACTCGGAATGAACGTGGTTGGCATTCGTCGTAGCTCCCGTAAGGGGCCTGGTTTTGTCAGTTATATCGGGCTATCAGATGAATTATATGACCTAGCATCGAGAGCCGATGTGATTGTAAATGCGCTCCCACTCACTCCCGAAACCGAGGGTATTTTTGATAGTCATTTCTTTGGTATAGCCAGTAAGGGCGCTATTTTCATAAGTGTTGGGCGCGGGCAAAGTACTATAACTACAGACCTGATAGCGGCTCTGAAGTCAGGACAGATCTACGGTGCTGGCTTGGATGTCACTGATCCAGAGCCTCTGCCAATCGATAACCCACTCTGGCATATGAATAATGTTATCATTACCCCGCACGTAGCCGGCATGAGTACAGAGAGTGTTCAACGAATGGCCACTTTAGCCGTAGAGAACTTGCGACGCTACACCACCGGCAACGCATTACTAAATGTTGTAAATATGAAATTTGGATACTAGCGACATCTACTCAAAATAAAACAAAAGAGATTTGCTGATAGCGAACAGGACCTCCGTATTCCATTCGATATTTTTGAAGTTAATTTCCGAGTTTCCTGATTTTTTTGCTTTGGGAAACAACAGTAGCAGAGTTACAAATAGGTAAAGAAGAAGGCATTAGCCTTCTTCTGGACACGTATAAATATATATAAATTGCAGCCTGGTATTTAAAAAATCTTTTACCAAGCTAGATTACATATCAATTCCTAGAAGACAACATCGTTTATGAAATCAAAGAAGTTCGGCGTGATGCGACGAGCGTGATTTGGATATGAAGTATTGCAACTTTCATTGCAGCCAGCTCCTGCTGAATTTACTGCAAAGACATAAGGATACCCATTCCTGTAATAATACAGTCCCGAACCACTATCACCTCCATTAGTATCAGAAGAATGCATCATTTCGCGATTCCAGCCACCACTTACCGGATGGCTAAGAGAACCTATGCTCAAAAGGCCATCACCATAGAGATTACTAGTTGTACAACCGGCTGGGCTATGCGTCTGGCCGCAACCAGGGTATCCGCGACGGTATTTGCTCTTTCCATTCAGCCAGGATTTTGAGCGATAACCCCAACCCATCGTCTTCGGTGGGCTAGCACCAGCATTGGGTACCGCAATCACAAGGGCAATATCGTGATGAATACATGGAGTAGGGCCCGCATTGTAGCAATCGTTATCAATCAAAGCGTCAACGTAATCGGGTGTATATCCAAAACCGACCGCCTGCCACGTTCCCCAGGTGGGAGAAGGTCCACCGTTACTACGTGGGTCAATCGTGGAATTACTGAACGTATTCGCAGTGGGGAAAATACAGTGGGCGGCCGTAATCGCCACCATTCTCTGCGAATTCGCGCTGATAACAGTGGCGGAGCAACCACCATATTCTGCAAGCCGCTGGTAGATATTGTCGGTGTCTGAAAACCCATCGGCTATGGCACGGCGTATCCGGCTGTCATCCGCATTACTCCAGGATTTATTCATCTGCTCATCCTTCGCCACCGCCTGGCGATCCGGTCGATCTAGAGGATTACTCTCATCTGGCTCCCTCGACATGGATCGCGCAAATTCAGCCATCTCAGCCTTGGATGCAGTCATCTGGAAGGTTCGCCGGGTAGTAATATCATAAAACTCAAACTCCGAATTACCCCTCAATGAAGATAACTCAGGAACAACCACACGCTCCTTGTCTACACCATCTCTCATCGCGTCTTCCGGAACTGTCCATCTCATATCAAGCTCATCAGTGTTGATCCCTTTCAGAGGCGCTCGCTGCACCTCCTTAAATTCCGCATTAACCACATCAGAGGATTTCTGGCGTATTAACTGAAATAGAGGTATCTCCCGGCGGAGTACTTCAAAACTTGTGCCGCCCCCTTGCTTACCCAGCATTTGCTTCTTCGCAAGTTGAGCACGTTTCATTTCACTTGCTGTTTGTCCAAATACCGCAAAGGAACAACAGATCAGCAACACAGCGATTAATTTAATAGAAAAAGATTTGGTCGGTAACATAGCAGCTCCCTTTGTTATTTTTATTTAAGGGTCGAAACCCTAAAATAGCCGCGTAAGGAACAGAATGTCTAGTAAAATCTCGTCAAATTCCTGTTTTTCCAACACCCACGATAAGCGGAGAGAGATCTGATTTTTGATCGCCTTGTATGGCCCCTAGTTTTGAATTCTTAAAGCCAGCGAAGCATGCCAATCACGCCTGCCGAGGCGTAGAAAAACTGTAGTAATAAAATTCCATAATGCCTACATAGAAATGCCCAGATACCGATAGCTATTGCAGATAGAAAAAGAAGTGAAAAACCAAGCACCTCGTTACCAGTATTCGAAGCAACAAGCATGGAGTAAATAATAGCAGTAACTACACCGAACCATTCAAGCACTCTCTTCACCATCTAAATTTCCTTTTTTTATCCATCCTGTCAAAACCTAGCTAACTATCCTAATTCTTCATCAGTATGAATAGTAAGAGGTTCAGCGTACCCGATTACTCAGAAATGAAGGAGATTCAGGATCGACTGGCGGTCAAGTATGCGGAGATTGAGTCCACAGAGGAGATATTATTTCAATCCAGCTTCCACCTTTAAACTACCCACTTTGATAAATCGTAGATTAAGCACACAAAAGTTTCTAGCAAGCCCAGGTAATGGTAAACAATTTCTCTATTCCAAACCTAATTAATAGTTAAAAGAGGGTAAGAAAACTGTTATTAGGTAAAACCAATCTAAATCCAGAATTTAATAAGTAAGACAGGAAAAAGTGTTTGTAGTCGAAAACTCTTGAATCCCAGCTATACTTGTCGGAGCATGACGGCTTCAGAAGTAATCGAGTTCAGAATACGAACTCGCAAATTAGGGGGTTTTTTTATGAGCACACCGCGAAGAACTGGATTCGTTTGCCACGAGCTATACATGTGGCATGATACCGGCAACTATGCCGGTCCAATGCCCTATGGAAATCCAGTACAACCATCTACTCACGCAGAGAATCCTGAAACAAAACGGCGATTTCGCAACCTATTAGAGGTCTCTGGACTAACCGGGAATCTCCATTTGGTCACGCCAAGAATGGCTTTAGAATCAGAGATTCTAGCGTTTCATACCCACGAGCACCTGGAAAATGTTAAGTCTATTAGTAGCAATACCGGTGGCGATGCCGGTTTTTTCACACCCGCTGGTCGCGGCAGCTTTGAAATCGCTATGCTATCAGCGGGTGGGGTGCTAGAGGCGCTTGAGTCAATTTTAGCTGGCCACTTGGACAACGCGTACGCTCTTGTCAGACCGCCAGGCCATCATGCTATTGCAGGCGAGGGCATGGGATTTTGTATATTCGCCAACGCTGCACTAGCGGGACTTAAAGCGCTAAACGATAAGGGATTGAAACGGATCGCCTTTGTTGACTGGGATGTACATCACGGGAATGGCACGCAGAGTGCGTTTTATGATGACCCGCGAGCTTTAACAATTTCTATTCACCAAGATAACTGCTTCCCACCAGATTCTGGACATACTCATGAGAGGGGGGAGGGTGACGGAAAAGGCTTTAATATAAATATACCTCTACCTCCTGGCTCAGGTGTTGGGGCTTACGAAGCTGCTTTTGACCAGATTATTATTCCTGCACTAGATGCTTTCCAGCCCGAGCTGATCATAATTCCTAGCGGTTTCGATGCGGGAGCCTACGATCCATTGGGAAGAATGCAGATTCACAGTGACGGTTTTCGTTCGCTGACTGCAAAGCTAATGCAGAGCGCAGATAAAAACTGCCAAGGTCGTATCTTGATGACGCACGAAGGGGGCTACAATGAATGGACAGTGCCTTTTTTTGGACTTGCAGTGATGGAAGAGCTATCGGGTATAAAGACAAAGATAGATGATCCATTTTTGCCGTTACATGCTGGGCTTGGATATCAGGAACTTCAGGAGCATCAGCAAAAGGTAATCGATGCAGCAAAAGCAGATCAACCACTATTAGCTTAAAGGCACTTTAGGATTTTATAACACTATTAATATATATACTTGCGCGCTCTAGCTTAGGTGTTAGCACAAAAAAAATCTGCATAAAATAGGTAAGTACATTCACTGGATTATCAAATCTAGATTTGATATGGAAATAATGATGGCCCTCCTACTGAAATCCATACTATGCCGATATTTATTGAATCAGATCAGTATTGTTGAGCCTCAAAGTAATGAGAGAGCAAGGCTGAAATGTGTAATAAAAATTCATATTGCCTTGGTCCAAATTACAATGGGAACCAAATTGATTTTTTCTACGTAAGTCACTCCGTCTATCTAAAAAAGCGATCGTAAGGAGAGTTGACTTGAGTACTCTTGCGCAAGTACCAATAATCTCGTCAGGCATAATCATAGGGATAATAATTTTCCAGACAGTCATAGTGGCCCCTTCTCTTTTTAGGTATGTAAATTATGGAGACACCTCTACCTTTTTACGTAGCGTTTTTCCAAAGATGTTTCTTTTAATTGCGGCAATAAGCTTGATTTCTTTCTTGGTTTCCTTGGTTATTAAAGAAAATACCTTTTTTATTAGAGTGATATCCCTGATAACTATAATTTCCATGGTGATTTGTTACTCAATCATTCCAGCAACTAATAGAGCCAAAGATTCCAAAAAAGAGTTCGTTTTTCGAAGACTCCATACTATAAGCGTAGTTCTCACGATTATGGTCCTTCTCGCGAATTTTTCGCTAGCTTTTCTATAAATCTTTAAAGTACAGATTACCTATTTAACTCTTATGGCACTTTTAATTGAAAGAGACCTTTACGTCGAATATAAACTTGTGTCTCGCGGCACGGACCACCATCCACGGATTAGAGCTTATTCCTGATCGGCTGATTACTAAGTACAGTTGAATGTGACTTTACCGACTAAACTAGAGGCAAAAGATACGTTTTGAAAGTCGCCACATGTCCATGGCTGAGTTTCTTGTGCCATTAAAATTGGATTAGAAGAAAGAAATTGAGGATTTTCCATCAGGACATCATGTTGGGCTGACTGAATGCTATCGATGGGATCTTGAAGTTTTACCTCTCACTTTTTTTTTGATCATCACTATCATTATTACTTCTAGGAGTTATCGTCCGATGACTACCTCTAACTTGATACTATCTTGATCATGACCTCGTTCCTTCTCATTTGAGGCAGCGTCCACGGCGGATTATAAAAAGCATATTTCGCAGTACCGATTACTTCGATATTGTTGCGTGCTATATAACTCATCAATTTTTTCTCGTATTTTTTCAATATTTTCACTAGAGCTCGTCCCAGAAAATGTAATTACAGCGAATTTTTCAGAAGAAATTTCCTCGATTACAATACTGTCGTTATTTGGTCTTGGTAATGTCACCATATTGTAGCCTGATGGCATCACAAAGCTCACTTCCCATGATGCATCGATGGCCTGCTGTTGAACCGGTGCTGTCATCGAAATTTTTTTATATTTTCGCTGTTGAACAGGGGCTGTCATCGCAATTTCTTGCAAAACTGTGTTGTTTCCAAAAATATAATCAGCTAACAGCTGAAAACCCTTTCTTAACGCATTCTCTCTATCGCCAACAATCTTCACATTGGCAACGATCATAGGCTCATAATGCCTGATTTCTATGTCTTTTTGAGACGTGATGATGCGATAGCTTGGAGTTTCCACATCACTCATGACAGGTCCTATAATAAGACCACCAATCAAAATCATGCCAATTAGAACTAAGATCCAAATCCATTTCTTCTTCATAAATTGTTTCTTGCTTTATCGAGTCAGGTATCTCATGACCATCTCTATCTTTATATTATTATCTTAGGTATGGTCCATTAATACGTTTGATCAAATTTAATTTTAGCCGCCTATATTTTATTGAATATAGTATTTTTCCAAGTACCTCTTATCTATGAGTTCGAGAGTCTTCTCGTGCGTAGATTCAGGCTTAAGTGGTGGTGCTACTCCAGCATCGTGGGCCTCTTTCCAGCGCATTGCACACAAACACCAACCGTCCCCCGCTTTTAATCCTGGAAATTGATACTCAGGACGAGGAGTACTCAGGTCATTACCTTTTGATTTGGTGAACTCCAGAAATTCATCTGTGACAACTGCGCATATAACGTGTGTTCCATGATCCATCTTATGAGTTCTACAATATCCATCTCTAAAAAAACCGGTAATTGGATCAGCGCAACAGGATTGAAGTTCAGTGCCT
>CABYJX010000028.1 GCA_902519405.1 uncultured Gammaproteobacteria bacterium | reverse complement strand
AAGATTTAACTTAGACGCAAAATACTTACCCCTAGTTTATGGAGTGAGACGAACAGATAGTATTCCTATTTTTGCAGATACACTAAAAAATGACTCTTCTGAAATTTATGTTGCCTATGCTATTTGTGAAGGAGAGATTGCAGGACTCTATGATATCTATATTGATGACCAAGGTCGAATATGTACAGATAAAAATGATGAAACAGGAAGAGGAGGAAGCTCAGAAACGATAGATGTTCCTTGTATAGGGCAAATGGAAAAAGGAGACACGCTTCCTTCCAGAGCCACGGGCGTGCTCGCAGATGCGAGAGCTAGATTTGCAGAAACGCAAAGTAATATGAACGGCGGGGGATTTTTACCTGCAAATTTCTTTTATCAACTGTTTGGGTATTTAGATGAAGGCTCGGGCACTACTGTTAATGCTGCTTCAGGAGTAACTCATGAAAAGAAAACAACAATACAAGCCCCTATAAATGCCGATCTTATATTTCATGCGGGAAGACCTTTTCAGCGTGCAGATGATCTTTTAAGTAGAACTGCCGATAAGAGTATAACAACAGGAGCAGGAACAACTAATGCAGGTTTTCAACTACAGTTTGGAGCAGAAAATGAAGATAACTACTGGGGACCCCAGCACAGGCTTTTAGATACGGCTTATGTTGTAGCAAAGTATACAGTAAAAGACGGGGATACTGAAATACCTAGTCTTGATTTTGTAGTACGAGGTAGAGAGATTGAACAGTATAACTATGACTATTCTTATGAACAACATCCCAACCCTGTATACAGCCAAACAGGATCAGCGAGAGATGCTACAAGTCAGATGGCTTACTTCGAAATTGGAGACATTGTAGACTCTTATGATCCTAATAACAGTAACGCTTCTTTAGTTGCTGATATAATGATTATGGATAAGACCACTTACACAAATGGTCGAGAAGAAACAATAACAAAACTTAGATTTGATAAAGATCCCACAGGAGACAAAAAAGAGTTTTATATATTGAAAGACGGTGTGTCTGCCCCAAGCAACGACAGACTTACTCTTGTAACTTATGACTTTTTGAGTGCAAGCGGTTCATCCGCAGGAGAATTTTCAGAGGTAATAGGTACAGGAACAAATAATGCAGTTATTAGTAATAACTCGGCAGGGCCTGGTGTAGATATAGAAATCCCTTCTGGGGATATGAGAAAAGTTTGTGCACACGCGGCACTCACGGGTTCTCTACTTGTAACATTTTTAAAGTCTGGAGAGAGCATAACCGATGCGGGTATAGCAAAAACTAAAAACTACTATCAGGCAAGTTTTGATACAAGTTCAAATAAGCTACTAAATCTTGGTAACACTACAGCTACTGATTTTATTCCTGCTGCTGGTGACAAAATAATTATTGCAAATGGAGTGAAGCTAGATGATGGTGCTGTCGGAGCATCAAATGCACAAGATGACTACTATAAAGGACAAAATTTAGAGCTAACTCGAACAAACACTGATGGTAGTATAGAAAAACAAACAGTAAAAATAATGAAGTATGATGGAGAAACCAGAATTGCTCTTTTTGGTGATGTTACTCCTGCTTCGGCATCAAGAGACACCGATGAGTACGTCTCTATAACAGTAGGAGGGAGTACAATAACAAACCCTCTCTACAAAGAATCGGTATCAGGTACAACCGTAACATATACTGCTGGTACAAATGTAGCCGCCTATATAACCCAGGTTCAAACAGAACTAGATGCAGGCAAAACAGTATTATTAGCTAATCCTCTTTTATTTTTTCCTCATAATATTCCAGAAGGCACTAAAGTTGTTTCTACAAACTCTGCAGCTAGAACAATAACTTATAGTAATAGTGATTTTATATTAAGCGAAATATCTCAGGTTTACCATAAAATAGAGGGTGCGAACGTAGAAATGTTTACTCCAGGAACTTCAAGTTTTCTTGTTGGAGACGTAAATAAGGACACATACACTATTAAGCCTGTTGGGGATAAAAAAGTATCTATAAACCCCGCAATACAGCTACTCGATTACCTTACTGATAAAAGATACGGTAGAGCACTAGACTCTGAGATAGACATTAACCTTTCAAGTTTTAAACAAGCTGCAAGAGATTGTGATACTCGTTCTGATATTACACTTCAGTTAACTACAGCGGTCACTGTTGGAGATATGTATGAGTATAAACCAACTTTAGCAGACGGCTCTTCACGGCTCTATTGGAGAGGAACAGTAAAAAGTTCTGCTGCAATTACTTCTTGGAATAATATTACTTATTACCAAACTGTATTTACTAATTGTATTGGTAAATTAATAACACGCCATGAAGCACATAAATCTTTTTCAGAAAAACAACTTTTTTGGAAAAGGTACCAAGTAACAATCAACGGTATTACTACTGATAGATCCATTACTCACTTAGCTCCTACAGGCACTAATACTTTTCCAACAATAGCTTTTGCACAACATACATTAGGAACTAATCTTACCCTTACAAAATTTTCAGGAAGTGGATCAAGTACAATAACTGCAAGCGCAGGAGGGGGCTCAGCCAGTACAAATTTAGCTAGTGCAGATGGTAACCCTATTATAAAAGGGTTTGAACCAAATAGTGCAACCTTTACTAATTCTGGATATAGTTTATATGACTCTGATGATGTAAAGTATTGGAGATATATAGGATGGCAGAGCCAGAACCAAGAAGAAGTAACTCGTCACCAAACAAACGCATTAATAAGAACAGAAGCCCCTGTTTTTGATAATGTAAATAGCATGCTACAACATTTTAATGGTATACTACGTTATCAAAACGGTAAGTATGATCTGAAAGTGGAGCAAGGAATAGACGAGTCTAGCTTTGACGCGGATGACATTCGAATATTAGATGAAGATGATATTATAGGCGCTATTAGTCTTGACGATGCAGGTTTAAAAGGCTCTGCAAATAGTGTAAGTGTAGCTATTCCTGACCCTGCTATACGATATGATGACCGTTCTGTTACTTTCTTCAATTCTGACTATCTAAAACAAGATAGAAATATACCAAAGAAAAAGGATATCAAAACTCCTTTAATTTCTAACTATTTTACTGCTAGAACTAATGCAGAGCAATACTTAATCCAATCAAGATCAAATAAGAAGATTAACTTTAAAATTGGGCCAAAAGGTGTATTGCTACTAGCAGGAGAAATAATAAAGCTTACGTATCCAAGATTTGGTTTTAATAATAAACTTTTTAGAATAACAAATTTAAACTTTACTCCAGACTGCTTAACTCAAGTTACAGCGGTTGAGCATGATGATGATGCGTATAAAATTACTTCCAAAAAGAAAAATATAGCAGTAGAAGAAAGTGTAGGAGTAGGGGGACAGCCTCCTCAAATTATTACTCCCGGCTCTCCTACTTCGCTAACAGCTACAGCAGGGCAAGAAAAAGTAACCTTATCATGGACAAACTCTCCTTTTTTTGGAGCAGATTGGCGTACAGAAATTTTAAGAAACACAAGTGACAATATACCTACTGAAGTATTACAAGACTTTGAAATCAATAAAACTTCTCACGAAGACAAGGAAGTAGTAGCAGGAACAACTTATTATTACTGGGTAAGGCATTATAAAGTAGTAACTACAAAATTCGGCTATACCGCAAGACCTGTGTCTCTTACATTTCCTACTACAAATGGTCGTGCGGCTACTCCTTCAGATCCTGATATACAAAACAGTGCCGAAGCTATACTCTACTATAACTCTTCTCTAGCAAGTGCTTCTGCTTTTGCAGCCCATAATAGTGGAGGACTGCTGCCTGCAAATATTTCAGGCTTTCCTGATATTACCTACGACTTTACCGCCGCAGAACCAATAACAGGTGTTTCAACGGGCAGTATAACAAATGATCAAATTGGTTCAACAGGCTGGTTTCGAAAGCCCCAGCCTCAAACATCAGGTCAAAATACTTTTGCAATAAAAGCCTCTGCAAGAAGTAAGACTACTACCGATACTATTGGAAAAGCAGAATGGACAACAAATACACTATATATAGCTATTCCGACAGTTCCTGAGACAGAGGCTATAAACTCCTCTGGTACAAACTTAGAGCATGCTTTTATTATGGACTCTGCGGGGTCTGTAACGAATGACTTTAGCTGTTCTTTTGATGTAAATAAGGGTAACCAAGAATTTACTTTTGCAGCAAGCGGATCAGCAGACAATACTTTTGGTATTACTGTACTTTCTGCTTCTGGTGGTGTTACTACAGGAGAGGTATCTGTAAGTAACAGTGGTGTCATAACGATTGCAAATACTGCAAATATAATTGATACCGCCGCTACTTTGACTGCAGAATTTAAAGTTGAACTGTTTAATAGAACAGGCGGAAGTAATACAGATATTCAAAAGTATACTATTACACTTTCAAAAATTCCTGTTACTACAAGAGACGGAGCAACTCTTACTCTGTCAATGACTTCTGCTCAAGCAACAGCATTTAAGGGAACTCTCACAAATGCAGTTGCACAAGCAGTCGCATCAGCTGTAATTGCTAGCAGTTTGGTACAAAAAGATGGGACAGCACAAGTAAAAAGAATAGTTCCAAATGATAGAATCACTGTAAAAAACGGAAGCATTGTAGCAACTCGTATTTATACAGGAGCAGCAACCCCAAGCTCGGGAAATGTAGCGGCAAATAGCTTTAGCTCAGTAGTAACTGCGGAGTTTGATGGAAGTGTAATTGTAGATGGAACACTGTCTGCGGATAAAATTAGTAGTAATTTTACAGCTTCAAATATAATAAATGTAGGAAGCATATTAAAACTTGGAACAAGCAGTGGGGATGCCAATGCCAAGCTATATAGCTTTGATAAAGGTTCAGGAATAACAGACTCCTCTGCAGGTTTTTATCTGGATGGATCAGGAGACTTTGCAGTAGGTGGAAGCGGAGGTAGCTTAATATTTGATGCAAGTGCTGGAACTTTAGTATTTGACGGAACATTTAAAATCGGTGGCAGCACAGTTAATAATACGTACATAGCAGGACAGGCTCCAGTTCAAAGTATAGCCGGGGGGACAAATGTTAACGGCGTTGTAACTATTGATCCCTCAGGTCTTAATATTGTAGCAGGAAATGTTACTGGGCTGGGAGACTTGGCAGAATTAGACTCTATTGATGCAACTTCTAATAAGATAACAAATCTAGGAGACTTAGCAACATTGGATTCTATTGATGCAACTTCTAATAAGATAACAAATCTTTTACAATCTTCAGTTAACGCAAATACTTTAGCAAATACTATTGCAACTAACTCAACAGTAGCAACTAAAATTTCATTGTCAGGAACAGCAATCTCAGCAGGAAAAATCGTTTTAGCAACTACAGGTCTCATTATAGATAATGGAACTTTTTCTACTACAGGTCAAAATGCCGTTGTATTAGATACTACTAGTGGTAACAATGCCATGACAATTTTTGACAATGGAACTGCGCGTGTAATAATTGGTAAGCTTTCATAATACCACCTCAAAAATAAAACTTGACTAAACAGGTCCTTTGAGATATAATTTCAGAATGGAGAAATATAATGACTGCAGCAACCTATGACTTGGTGATCGACCAAGGCTCCGACTTTGCGATTGACTTAACAGTTACAGAGTCAGGATCAGCTAAAAATCTTTCTGGCTACTCAGGAAGGGCTCAGCTGCGGACGACTCATGCGGCTTCGAGTGTGACGACAAGTTTTACAGTAAGCATAGTAAATGCGTCTGAAGGAAAGTTAAAGATGGAACTTTCTGCATCTACTTCAGCGGGCCTTTCTGCAGGAAGATACGTATATGATTTAGAGATTCATACTTCGGGTGACGCAATAGTAAAAAGACTTATACAAGGAAGTGTAACTATAAATCCTGAGGTAACAAGATGACAGATTCATTAGGTACACAAGTAGCAATAACGGAAGAGATTACCAATGTTGCCGTTACAAATAATAATAGTATTAGTGTAACTTTAGATGATACAACTACTACTCTTGTTACTGTGAATAATCTTGCACTTCCTGCACAGTTTCAGGACGCAGCAAATATTTCAATAACACCTTACAATACGATTACATCTACAAACTTACAAACAGCATTACAACAGTTAGCCGACCAGAATTTTCGGGGTACCTCTGCTCCAACAGGTGGAACTGTAGAAGAGGGCGATACTTGGTACGATACAGACGACGACCAATTAAAAGTCTATAGAGAAACGAGTTCAGGGAACTTTGCATGGGTTCCTATAATGGTAGGAAACATCTCACCCGACTCGGATACAATAGACGCAGGATCCTACTAGGATATTCGGAGCAATAAATGTCTCAAACAATTCAAATTAAACGAAGCACGGGCACAGGGAAACCGACAACGGTATCTCAGGGTGAACTTTTCTATGCCTATGGGGACAATGGAACCTATGGAAAGCGTCTTGCGATTGGCCACGTAAATGGAGGTGGAAATACCCCAGAGATTATTGGTGGTAAGCATTTCATGGATATGCTCGACCATACTGCGGGAAATCTTACTGCAAGTAGTGCTATTATTACGGATTCAAACTCACAAATAAATGAGCTACAAATAAAAGATCAAGGAAGCCTAAAACTCCTTGAGAATAGCGGAAACGGAACTAATGTTATTTCTATTCGTGCACCTGCTGCAGTAACCAGCGATACTACTCTTACATTACCAGATGGAGCAGGTAGTAATGGTCAAGTTCTTACTACAAACGGTTCAGGAGCTCTTTCATGGACTACTGTTGGCGGAAATCTTACTATTGCTGCAGATAGTGGCTCAAATGATGAGGTTGCGGTAGGCACAGATACTCTTACTTTTGAGGGTACAGCAAATGAGATTGAAACTACTGTATCAAACAATAAAATTAATATTGGATTTCCATCAAATGTAACAATTTCTGGAAATCTTACTGTTAGTGGTACAACTACTACTGTATCTTCAACTACTATTAACGTTGTGGATCCGTTACTTGCATTAGCAACTACAAATAATTCAAGTGATGCTGTTGATATTGGTTTTTATGGATTGTATGATGACTCTGGTTCGCAAGATGAATATGCGGGTTTTTTCCGTGATGCAGGCGATCAAAAATGGAAGCTATTTAAAAACTTACAAGCAGCTCCTACAACTACTGTTAATACTTCTGGAACGGGCTACGCAGTAGCAACTCTTGTAGCACACTTAGAAGACTCAAGTGTAGCAATCACAGGTGGATCAATAACAGGCATTACTGATCTTGCGGTTGCAGATGGTGGAACAGGACTTTCAGCAGTTGCAAAAGGTTCGATACTTGCAGCAAATACAGCAAACGTACTTACAGCAGTAGACGGAGGCGGATCAACAGACAAGTTCTTACTTTATACAGCATCCTCTGACACTGTTTCTTGGACAAACGCAGTAGATGGCGGAACTTATTCATAATAGGAGATAGCGATGGCAATGGTAATTAAGCCAAAGCGGAAGTTTACTGCAGGCGCTCCCTCTACCTCCGACATAGTAGAGGGTGAAATTGCAATAAACACCGCTGATAAAAAATTATATGTTCGTGATAATGCGAATAATATAATTGAAATTGGCGGAGGTGGAGCAGGAGGCTCTACTACAGAGGTAACTCAGAATAGTCACGGGTTCGTAGCAAAAGATGCCATTCGTCACAATGGTTCAGCATGGGTAAAAGCGCAAGCAAATGCTGCATCAACTTTAGCACTTGGTATAGTAACTGAAGCGGCTACAAATACTTTTACAGTCGCGCAGTCGGGAAGGTTTGAGATATCTTCGCACGGACTGACAGTTGGACAGTGGTACTACTTAAGTGCTGCAGCAGCGGGGGGACTCGTGAGCACAGAGCCAGCGATATCTCAACCAATAGTATATGTAGAAAGTTCAAGTGTTATTTTTGTTTACCCTTATCGTCCTACGAACTTACTTATTAACTCGGACGGTCTAACACCGGGCGACAACACAGTAACATCAGCAAAGATAGTAAACGGTACAATAGTAGCAGACGACTTAGCAACAAATGCGATTACAACAATCAAGATAACAGATCTAAATGTTACAACAGGAAAACTAGCAGATAATGCAGTAACTCTTGCAAAAATGGCAGGGGGAACAGATGGAAATCTTATAAGCTACGATGCTAATGGAGATCCAGTAGCAGTAGCAACAGGTAATGCAGGGCAACTTTTAACCTCCGCTGGAGCAGGTGCGCCTCCAACATTTACGGATGCACCAGCAGCAGGAGCATATAACAACTGGTCAGTAAAAACAGGGAATTATACAGCTGTAGCTAGAGATCAATTAATTGTGAACTCAGGGTCCGCTGTTACAATTACATTACCGTCTGGTCCGTCAGCAGGAAATAGCGTTACTGTGCATAATGCAGGAGCCGGAGTGGTAACGCTTGGTAGAAATAGTTCAAACATTAATTCTACTGCTGACGATGGTGAACTTACAACAGGGTTATCAACACAATTAGTTTATGTCGATGGAACTATCGGCTGGAAGGAGGTTTAAAAATGCCAGTTAAATTAGGTGGCTCAACAGGAGGAGGAGAGGCAACAGAAATGACGTTAACCGCTTCTGGGGCGGTATCGGCTGGCGATGGCATTGTTATACAGTCAAACGGTAAAGGCAAAAAAGCGTCTGGCAATGTTAGCGATGGAGTTCAAACTCAAAGTGCGGCTAGTTGGACACATAATAATGGTTCAGCTTGGTATCCTTACGGTGATCTATATCGTATGGATGCAGAAAATCAAAGAGCCGCTTGGTTCGCCCACGCATTTAGTCAGAGTAATGGAGGGGTTTATATCTTTGCTCAAACCGTTGCTACTACTGGTGCTTATGCTACAAGTGTTACTAGCAGTACACTTTTAGGTAATATGGGTGCAGGGGATCAAGTAATTTTAGATGCAATTTGGGATCAAACAAATACAGCTTGGTTGGTTGCATTAAGAAACGCAAGCGACCAATTGCAGTTTGCAAGATTTAAAACATCAAATGGCACTACTGGTACGGTCTATATGTCTACAGGAACAGCAGACCCCTATGCTACAGCAAACAGGGCATATCATGGTGTTTTAGTAAAAGATGCTTCTGGTCGAATTTATTACACTTCTAAAGGAGGCTCTAATGATCGTGGGTCAAGAGTTCAACGAGTCAATTATTCTTCCGACTCTACGGCAGCAGATGCTGCTACGTTAGGGACAGCAGTTACTAGCAGTCAAGTCCATGCTAATAATAGTTTAGAATGGCATACTGCTTGTTATGACGCTGAAAACGATCAAATTCTTACACTGTCAGGGGCTGCTGATAATAGCGCAAATATAATTATTACAGCATTTGACATTGATGGTAGCGGAGCATTGAGTGAATCGCATTACCGTGTAATGGGAATAAATAATGATTTAGCTGGGTCAGAGCTTGCTCAAGGAAGCAATTGGCCTCAAGTAGTTTCTATGGCAGCAACTAATGGAAGAATTGCTTGTCAATGCAGGTATGGCGCGGCAATTACGTTAACGAATACAGGAAGCGCTTTTACCGCAGGAAAAGTTAGAGATGGAACTTGGGGATCTTATGGAACAGGTGTAACTAGAATTATGGGACTTCATGTTTTAAATGGAGTTTCTGATCAATTTGCAGGGTTTTATACTAAAAATTCTACAACAAGTAATGGACTTGAAACACCTATTTATAAAGTAGTTTTTAGCGTAGATAGTGCAGGGAATCTTATTAATTTAAAAGAGTCGCTTGCTGGTGATTCTGCTACTTATGGAGCAACTGCAAGAGGCAGACCTCTTGATTTTCAAAGTGATGCTGAGAATCATGTTGCTGTAACTGGTTTTGGTGGCACAGGCAATTATTTAATGTATCCAAATCTAGCTGTAGATACTAATAAAATGCGTTTTCATAGCATTAGTGCGTCTGATTTTGATATGAACCTTTTATCAGGAAGTGCAAAAACAGCAGCAAGTAATGGTGGTACTTTTACACTCAACTTGTCAGGAGCAACGCAAACGACCAGTGGAAAAATACCTGGAACAAAATTCTTTTTTGATCGTACTGGCGCACTTGTTGAAGGCAAACCAACAACTAATCCTTTTTCTTTTTATGGTACAGCGCTTAGCGCAACTGAAATAAATGTAGGAAGAGATATTCAAGTAGCTACTCCTGAAAAAGACAGTGCAGTTTTTAAAGACGTAACAACAGGTCTTACAACTTCAGGTTTCGAGACTGATTATAACAGCGGTTATAGCTGGACAAATAATATTCAACAGCATACCGACGTTATAACGGTTAGTGTAACTGGCGATGGTGATTTATTAAATGTTCAAGGGTCCGGTCGAGTTTTGTATTTTATTTGTGGGTATGCAGGAACGGTTTATCAAAATTCAAATTTTGGTGTAAATGTTTGGGTAGATGGGGTCCAAATATACACAACAGGAATTCATGCTACTGGACAAGCGCAGGCATTATCTGTCGTAGGTGAGCTTCATAAGCCAACTGCTGTAACTGGATACGGGTATCTGAATCATTCTGATTTAAAATTTAATGAAAGTTTTAGGGTACAAAGAATGTCTACTGCTACTGCTACCTCTGTGAACATAGCTTACAAAATAATGGGAGAAGGTTAATGGGAATAAGTAATTTAACAAACCCTGACAAAGACCCAGTAGAAGGGGATGAACTTGTAAAAAATGAAAATGGTTTAGTTATTAAATGGACGCAAGGAAAAATTCCAACTGCGGAAGAAACTGCTAGGTCTTGGAGAGATCAAGAGTTGATAGCTACTGATTGGGTTGTTCCAATCACAGATCATCCTCAACACGATGCCTATAAAACTTATCGTACAAAGTTACGCGATTGGCCGAGTACCTCAGATTTTCCTGATACTAAGCCAACATTATAGGAGGAATAAAATATGTCATCATCACCAGCAGCAACAACAGTATCAAGTATTACTCTAAATGCAAGCAGTAGTAATGTAACTGAGTTTGTGTCTACTTCTAATCAGACTACATACTCAATTACTTATGTTCCAAATTCAATACTTGTATTTTTGAATGGAATACTATTAGACAATGGAGTCGACTATACAGCGACAAATGGTACTTCGATAGTTTTAACAAACGGAGCAGCAACAGATGATGTTCTTACAGTAGATAAAGGAAACTATACTTTTACTGCTACATCCGCAACAGCTCCCGCATCAGTAGACGATGCCACAGCTTTGGCAATCGCATTGGGATAAATTATGGCAAATACATTTAAAAACGCTTTTGCAGCAAGTGTAAATCACTCAGCCTATGTTGATTTATATACTTGTCCTTCAGCGACTACTACAGTAATTCTTGGACTCGCATTATGTAACAAAACAGCAAATGCTGTAGATGCTACTGTGCAAATACAAGATACGTCGGCTTCAAGTGCTGACTTTCAAGTTTTGGATACTGTAAGTATTCCTCCAAGAACAACACTTGAAGTGTTGGCAGGGCAAAAGTATATACTCGAAACGACAGATGTTTTACGAGTAAAATCGGGAACAGCCTCCGCACTCGATGCAGTGCTTGGAATTATGGAGATAACCTAATGCCTTTTCTTGGAAGAACTCCTGACATAGGAGCAATAGCTGATGATGTAGTTACTTCTGCAAAGATAGCAGACGACGCTGTGGTTGCAGCAGCAATAGCAGATAATGTAGTAGATATAGCAAGACTAAATGTATCTGATGGTTCAAATGGACAGTTTTTGAAAACAAACGGTTCAGGTACTATGTCTTTTGCGTCAATAACTGCTGATACTGGAAGACCCTACACAGACTGGGCGATAAAAACAGGAACGTACACCGCAGTAGACAAAGATCAACTTATAGCAAATAGCGGAAGTGCTTTTACAATTACACTTCCCGCAGGTTCAGCAGGGGCTACAGTAATTATATGTAATGCAGGAGCAGGAACTGTGACAGTTGGAAGAAATGGAAGTCAAAAGATAAATTCAGCTGCAGAAGACGGCACAATAGCACAAGGTGCCTCTGCCCAGCTAGTCTATGTCGATGATACTATCGGCTGGTTCGAGATTTAATCATGGCAGTATTAGGAGCAGCAGCAGGTGGGGGCGGAGGTGGCCAGCTACCTACTATAAGTTTTATGACGTCTCAAACATGGACCCCCTCTTATGACTTAACAGGTTATGTATATGTAATAGGCGGCGGGGGTTCTGGGGGAGTATGCTATGGAGGTAATGGAGGTGCTTGTGGTGGTGGTGCAGGGGGCTGTGCTGTAAGCAAGTTAGATCTTTCTTCTGGTACAACTTATACGATTACAATCGGAGCAGGAGGAGCAGCTCCCACTACTTCAAGTAATACAAATGGTAATACAGGAGGTGCAACTTCTTTCGCAGGCTCAGGAATTAGCACAATGACTGGAAATGGTGGAGCAGGAGGAGTTTCCCGACCTAGTAATAATACTACACAGGCTACTGCAGCTGCTGGAGGAACTGCAACTGGCGGTACTTTAGGTAATTTTACAGGTGGAAAGGGTGCCGGAATAACTTCAGCAGCAAATAATGTAGCTTATATAGCGGGCGGTGGAGGAGCCGTTGGACTTTGGGCAACTGGAAACGATGCTGTCGATGCAATTACCGCCTATGGGTATACCGTACCAGGTGCTGTATTAAATGTAGAAAAAGACGATCTTCCCGGAAATAAATTCTATAATCGTATGACAGACGGAGGCGCAGACGATCACGAAATTAGTGGATATCCAACAATCGAAGCTTTTACTGGAGTTCTTACTACAGAACTTAGCTATAGCACTGTTGCATATTCCGATTATGACCATACTTTTGAAAAAAGAACGGGCGCTTTGGATGCTAGAGGTCAAGCCTTGATACAAGGCAGTAAAGCTTGGGGCGGTATGTCTGCTCCTTTTCAAGGTGCTAATGGTTGGAGTGGTGCATATGGTTATGGTCAAAGAGGATGTGCAGGCTCTGGAGGAGGAGGTTGTTACGCTCATGCACAGAGTGATGCCTACGGTGGAGCAGGCGGAAACGGGCTTGTACTTATTTTTCCAGTTAGTTTAGGAGCATAATATGGCAGACATTAAAATAACAAAAGATGGAGTAAGTAATATTATAGTAGGAAAAATGTCTTTTGCACAAGAAGCATACCCTACAAGTGCAGGATACTCCCATGAAGATCTTACAGTAGAAAAAACAGAAGAAGAATTACTAAGCATGACAAAAATTCATGCACGAGAGTGGAGAGACTCAGAATTGTACAAAACGGACTCTTTATCCCTTCTTACAGATCATCCACAAAAAACACAAATAGCCGCGTATAGAGTAAAATTAAGAGACTGGCCGAGTACATCAGACTTTCCTGATACCAAGCCAACATTATAGGAATAAAATATGCCTTTTATAGGAGAACAACCAGCAGAAAGAGCAACATTAGGAGTTGTGGCAAGATCGGGCACAGTGACGATTGATTTATCTGTGCCTGGCACTATAACAGTCACGACTCGTTCAGGCACAGTAAGTGTAGGAGTAACATAATGGCAGATAGATTTCCACTGGTAGTGGATTCATCAAATAACAATATTAAAGAACTTCCTTCTGGGGATAATCTTGATATTACTGGCTGTGGAATTATAACATCCTCAAGTAACGGTAATATAGGGCTTACTCCGCACGGCACTGGAGTTGTTCGTATTGATGGTACAAATGGCATTGATATGGAATCAGGCTCAATCTCAATCAAAAATAGTGGGGCTGTATCCAACATTAAGCTTTACTGTGAGTCAAGTAATGCTCACTATGTACAGTTACAGTCGCCTGCACACGCGGACTACGCTGGAAACGTTACTCTCACACTTCCTTCCGCAACTGGTAAGATATTAGGAGCAGATGCGAATAATGTTACAACTTTTTTAGGAGGAACTGCGGGCAAGACTACGGCAGTTTCTTCTTCTGGGGGTACTGCTACTTTTAATTTACAACTTGGGGATAGTTTTACAACTACTCTTACTGAGAATACTACATTTGCTTTTTCAAATCCTCCAGCTGGTACAGGGTTAGGAGCTTTTATAATAAAAGTAAAACAAGACGGCACTGGGGGTAGAACACTTGCGTTTCCTGGAACAGTCGATTGGGCAGGTGGATCAGCTCCTGATGTTTCAACAGGAGCAAATGATGTAGATATTTTCGTGTTTGTAACTGTAGATGCAGGAACAATTTATTACGGAATTACAGCAGGACAGGACTTAGGATAATGACTTTACGAATACTAGCAGGAGGTGGAGGTGCAGCAGCCGCAAGGGACGATGATTTTAACCTTGTAACTACGCTTCTTCAAGGAAACGGGCCTAATAGTGGAACGAATGGAACTATTGCAAATAGCTCTGGAGATAGTTATGGTATAACTGCATCAGGTCCTCCAAATCAGGGAAGAAGGAGCCCCTTTAGTGCACCTGCAGGGTACTGGTCTACATTTTTTGATGGTGCGAGTGAGTACTTTAAAGTAACTTCACATGCTGATTTTGCTTTTGGTACAGGTGCTTATACTATTGAAATGTGGGTTTGGAAAACCCACACAGGCTCGCACTTTTTTTACGAAGGCAGAGATGGAGGAGATTCAAACAGACTTTTATTTTATGTCAATAG
Source organism: uncultured Gammaproteobacteria bacterium (assembly GCA_902519405.1). Lineage (GTDB taxonomy): Bacteria > Pseudomonadota > Gammaproteobacteria > Pseudomonadales > Halieaceae > CABYJX01. Next base: position 4,730 of record CABYJX010000028.1, on the reverse strand, counting down.
CAACAATAAACTTGCTGCTCATATAGACGGTGGGAGTGTAGGAACTATAGAGTCCTCAAGTGGTACTTTTCCTTTAAATCAATGGGTTCATATAGCTCTTACTAGAAACTCAACTTATGGTTATATGTATCAAAATGGAGCACAAGTTGCTACTTGGTCAGATTCTGTGAACATCGGAGCCCCAAGCTCTGATTTGTATATAGGTAAGTATTATGCTGGGGGCAGTTATGATTTTAAAGGCTATATATCAAATCTTCGAGTTATAAAAGGAACTGCTTTATACACTTCTGCTTTTACTGCTCCAACAGCGCCTTTGACTGCGGTTACAAATACTAAACTACTTATGTGTACTAGTAATAGTCTGTTGGAAGATAGAAGTGGAACAAATAAAGTAATTACATCATATGGCGGACAAGAAGGCTATTCTTTTTCTCCTTTTGCTCGACCAGCAGCTACCGCTGCTTATGATGCTGCAGTACACGGCGGATCTATAAGTTTTGATAGAGGTGCTCCTAACTACCTGCAGATGAACCACGTTAATTTTGCTATGGGCACAGGTAATTTTACTATTGAAGGCTGGGTTAGATTTACAAAACTTACAGACCATGGTATATTTCATACTACACCGTCAGGTATTGGTAGTGTCAATACAACAGGTCCTTCACTTGGAATATCTTCTAGTGGAAATTATTGGACTATATATTCAGGAGTGGGGCAAAAAACTTTTACTGGTATTTCTGCACCCATTATGTATACTTGGTATCATTTTGCACTCGTTAGAGGCACGTCAGATGGGGTGGATAATGCCTTAAGACTTTATATAAATGGAGTAAGAGCAACTGAGAGTGGCGGTACTGACGGTTACGTTGATACAACAAACTATACAGGACAATATCTTACGATAGGTGCATACTACTCGAGTACTTATGCACTTCATGGAGATTTAAGTAACTTTAGGGTTATAAAGGGTGACCAAATTTATGCTGCTAACTTTACTCCTCCTACTGCTCCTGTTACTAATACTGGAACAAATACAAGACTTTTACTAAATGGAACAAATGCAAAAATAGTCGATGGCTCAAGAAATTTCAATATTTTCCTGAATCAAAATACGCATTTAGATACTACCATTAAAAAATTCGGTACTGCAAGTATTGAGATTAATGGTCATGCTGCGAACGAATTTTTAAAAGCTCCTCCACAAATGTTTTACGGAAATAACTACCTGCATAGAATTTTAGATATAGGTGTATTTACGGTTGAGTTTTGGGTATATGTAGACAGCTATCATGCGTCATATATGGATATTGTTGGAGTGTTTAATGGTTCCTCCTCAGGTTGGTTAATTTACCAAAATGGAAACAATCTTGACGTTTATATGAACGGTAGCACAATGATTAGTGGAACCAGACCATCCGCTGATGCGTGGCATCATATTGCGATGACAAGGGACGGAACAACTTTAAGACTATTTGTAGATGGTAGTCTACATGGAAGTGCTACTAATAATGGCACAGGTGTATCGCAGACCAATAACCCTCTTCGAATTGGAGACACTGGAGGGGGTAGAAACGCTTTAGATGGATATATAGACGATTTTAGAATAACATATGGTAAAGCTCGGTACACTTCCAACTTTACAGCACCAACCGAAGAATTTTTAGCTATATAGGAGATAAAAAATGCAAATAGCAATAATAAAAGATAATGCCGTAGAAACTATGGGTGAACATAAGGCTCTTTTTCCAAATGTTGGGTTTCCTGGTGGAGTACCTACAGAGTCTTGGATGGCAGAAAACTCTGTTATGCCCGTTACTGAGTTTCGACCTTATAACGGGCTCACTGAAAAAAGCACACCTGTAGACCCTTACATAGAGGGTGGAGTTGTGTATTTACATAAAATAGAAGCGTTAGATGACAGCGAAAAAACTGCGGCACAGACAGCAAGAAATAATCGAATTGCAGAAGACAACAGAGCGTTTAGAGACCGATTACTTTCAGAAAGCGACTGGATGGCAAACAGTGATGTAACGATGACAGATGAGTGGAAAACATACAGGCAAGCACTTCGAGATATTACAAAGCATAGTAGCTGGCCTAATTTAAAAGCAGGAGGCCCAGGAACAGAAGAGACTGACTGGCCGGTTCAGCCTTCCTAGGAGAGATAAATGGCATTTTCAAAAGCACGTAGACTTGCAGACTTAATGTCAGCGGCATCTGCTTCAGTTCCTGCTGACAAGAGAAGTCTTGGAACTGATTCTATTACTGCCGCAATGATTCAAGATAATGTTATAGACATAGCAAGACTTAATGTATCTGACGGCACAAACGGACAATTTTTGAGGACAAATGGGTCTGGTACTTTGTCTTTTGGAACCGTATCTTCAGATAGTGGACGAGCATATACAGACTGGGCAATAAAGACAGGAACATATACGGCAGTAGACAAAGACCAGCTAATCGCAAACAGTGGAAGTGCTTTTACAATTACACTTCCTTCAAGCCCAAGCGCGGGTGCTACAGTTATAGTAAAGAATGTGGGTGCGGGAACAGTAACAATCGGACGAAACGGCTCAAATATAGAAGGGGCAGCACAGGATGGTACACTTGAATCTACAAAAGGAATGCAAATTGTTTATGTAGACGGTACTTTAGGGTGGAAGGAGCTTTAAATGACATTTAAATTTGGTGGATCAGGAGGCGGTGGCGGACAAGTCACAGAAATTTCTGCTATAGCAAAGGGCGCCGTATCTAATGGAGCTCCCTGTATTCAAGGAGGGGATGGAAAGGTCTCTATTCCAGCGGGAAATATCGCCGCTAACGTAACAGATGTAGCTTCAAATACATCTTCGTATAATAACTCACAATCTTATACGATGTATAATGCAACTACTTTTGTGGATAGAGCTGGCGGCAGGGGAATCCAATTAGCTCAGCGAGGTTCTGCTTATAACTATCAAGGTAGGGTTAAACTATGGACGGTAAATACAACCACAGGAGCAGGGACAGGAACAGGCTATGGTGCTACAAGTTTTGCTTCCCCGACTGGGTCACAAACAAATAATTATATGGAATATCCACAAGGAGCAATCTGGGACTCGTCTCTTAATTCATGGATTATTTGTTACCGCGGTAATGGCTCAAGTAGCCGTAATTTAATAATGTGTAAAGTAAAAACTACAAGTGGTAGTTCACTAGACGGTGCGTATAGACACGATTTTGGTTATTCTAATCAATTTGCTTGCTATTCAAGTTACACAGGAAGCACTAGACTTATAAAAGCAAGAGGCTTCAAGTATGTAGTTACGGTTGGAAGCACTCAGGCTTATGGCAGAGACTCTTGTATGGTGCATGGGCCCTTTACGTGGAGTTCAGATGCGCATGACGGAGGCGCTTTCGGTGCATCTGTTTTAGCAACTAATTACGTTGCGAATGGGTATAACTATACCGCAGATGCAAGTTATGATTCCGCTAATGAACAAATCGTAGTAGTAACCGCGAATTATGCCGCTGGAGCATGGAATCAAACTATTTACGCTTTTGACGTAGCGGCTAATGGGGCAGTAACTTATTCTCATCATCTTGCGAACGCGGGTGGAGCCGATTCTATAGGTAAAATTCGAGCAGTTGAGTGTGATACATCAGGCAATGTAGTTTGGTCTGAATTAACTGCGCAAAAATTTTTTGCTGCTTCAAACAACGGAAGCGCTTTTACAAAAGGAGGCTCTTTAGACTGGCCCAGTGGAGTTCATTCTCAGATAAGTATGCGTCATAATCCTACTTATGACAATTATGTTGCGAGTTTTGCTGATGGGTCTACTTACAATGGTACAGCTCCTCCTATACATTTAATCTTTGCAGTAGGGTCGGGAAATTTTTCAGATAAGACTAAACGTACAACAGGTACAGGTGCACAATTTGGTACATACTCAGGTTATTCAGGATACTTAGACTATGCGACTGACTCAATTAGAATAGGTGGAAACTACGTTGATACCACAGATACTTTCGTTCAATACAACTACGGAAACGCAGATGGTAACACCGTGACGGAAGTAAATAGTAATAAAATTGCCACTAGCAATTTATTTACAGGCACTTATATAGGTTTAGCAAAAGCTGCTATATCTAATGGAGCGTCAGGAGATATAACAACAAAGAGCGCGATAAATGAATCTCAATCTGGACTTACTGCGGGTGCGAGATATGTGGTAACATCAACAGGCACGGTAAAAACAGAGGGTTCTTTAACTGAAGAAGAATCGCTATCAAGTGTTTTTCTTGGAACCGCTACTGCTGCAAATGCTATCATGGTAGGGGATGGTTTAGGTGTGGTAGATACCTCCGCTAAACATAAGGCTGTACCTAAGGGAGTAGCTACTAGTGGAAGCAGCACTATCGCTGCTTATTCAACTGACTCTTGGAGAGGTGTAGTTAACAGGTTTAATATAGGTACTACAAACGTAGCTGCTTCGGGAACGAATACCATACTCAAAGTTACAGGTACTGGGACAGTTTTATATTTTATCATAGGTGGACAAAGTCAACAGTCAACAAAAATAAAAATATTTATGGATGGTGTAGAGATTATAGCTACCTCCGCTTTTACTACTGGAGATAGCTATCCTTATTGTCCTATTGGTGAGTTCGGTGGAATAAATAGTAGTAAACACGGAAACCCCTCGCCTTCAACGGCTTTTAGCTTTAATAAAAGTTTTGAAGTAAGAAAT
>CABYJX010000027.1 GCA_902519405.1 uncultured Gammaproteobacteria bacterium | reverse complement strand
CTATTCTAAAAGGTAATGGGACTATAGTGTGTGACGGGCAAAGTTTTTTGCTATGCGGTTATGGTAATCCAGGAATGGCCACCGCAGGTATGGGTGATGTTCTAGGAGGAGTGATCGCTAGTTTGACGGCGCAAGGTCTCGAGGCCAGCTTAGCTTCAGCTTTAGCGGTTGCTTTGCATGGTGCCGCGGCTGATAAGATAAGTTCAGAAGGTATGCGTGGAATAATCGCGTCCGATTTAATGCTACCCATGCGGCAGTTATTGGGGTAATAGTGGACATATCTTGCAAGCTACCGACGGAAGAAATGATGTTAGATTTTAGCGCGGATCTTGCTTGCTCTGTCAAACCGGGAAGCTTAATTTTCTTGCGTGGTGAGCTGGGCGCTGGAAAGACGACTTTCGCTCGAGGCATTATGAGGGGACTCGGCTATCAAGGCCCCATTAAAAGCCCTACTTACACGCTGGTTGAATGTTATTCAGGGGGTAGGCTGCCAGTCTATCATTTTGACCTTTTTAGACTTGCGACACCTGAAGACCTTAATTTCATAGGTTTTCGAGATTATCTAAATGAAGCAAGTCTTGTTTTGGTGGAATGGCCGGAGTGTGCTAAAGGGTTTTTACCAGAGCCTGATGCAATGATTTTTATTGAACCAATACTTGATGGCAGAACATTATTCCTGTCCTCACACTCAATGGAGGGAAAATATCTAGTGGACAGAGCTAGAAGCTGGTCTAGGTGTAGTTTTCCCCCAGAATAATCCCAAAATATTGGAGTGATATTTGGTGTTAATAGGTAGCAAATCTAACAGAATATATTTATTCTTTTTAATGACCCTCTTACCTGATTTTACTCTGGCAATCGAAGTCAATGATATAAGAACTTGGAGAGCACCAGATCACACCAGAGTGGTTTTTGATTTAAATGGGGCGATCAGCCATAATTTATTTACCCTCGAAAGACCAGATAGAATTGTTTTAGACCTCAAAAACACTAGACTAACCTCAAATTTCCAATCTCCATTATTAAAAAATACACCTATAAAAAAAATCCGCTTCGGAGAAAAGGAGGGTGGCGATTTGCGAGTCGTTCTAGACTTAAGTCAAAAAGTCCATGCTCGTAGTTTCTTTCTGAGAGCAAACGACAAAGCGAGTGATCGCTTAGTTGTTGACTTGTTCGATCCAATTATGTCAGCTGCAAAGTCAAATAAGAGATATAAGAAGCTATCTGGTAAGCGCGATGTTTTCATTGCAATAGATGCGGGCCACGGGGGAGAAGATCCCGGAGCAATTGGCCCTAACGGACTACAGGAGAAACATGTTGTTCAGAGAATTGCGAGAGATCTGACTAAGCTCTTTGATGGTGAAAAGGGATTCTCACCGATTCTTATCAGGGACGGCGATTATTACATAAGCCTTAAACGGAGACGCCAGTTGGCTAGGCAAAGTAAGGCTGACGCTTTTATTTCGATACATGCAGATGCATTTAAAAATAAAAATGTAAGCGGTGCCTCAGTATATGCATTATCTACCAGAGGAGCATCTAGTACAGCAGCCAGTTATTTGGCCGAGAGCGCAAATTCAGCAGATTTAATTGGTGGTGTTAGTCTTTCAGATAAGGATAACTTGTTGGCAAGTGTGTTGACCGACCTGTCAATGACAGCTACGTTAGATGCTAGTTTAAATCTCGGAAATACAGTTTTGAGCGCATTGGGTCAGTCATCAAAATTGCATAAGAAATCTGTTGAACAAGCAGCGTTTGCGGTTTTAAAGTCGCCCGATATCCCCTCGATTCTAATAGAAACAGGGTTTATTTCTAATCCTAGGGAGGCAAAAAAATTGTCTTCGCGAGAATATCAGAGGGATATGGCCGAAAATATTTTCCGAGGAATTGTTTCGTGGTTTCAGATGCAGCCACCTCCAGGTACTTATTTGGCCTGGCGTCGAGAAAAAAAAATTGAAAACTATATAATAGTTAGTGGAGATACTCTGTCAGCAATAGCACTGAGATTTGATGTGCCGTTGGACTCAATTAAGGATTTAAATCAGCTAAAAGATAGTTCAATATATGCTGGGAAAATATTAAAAATACCGATGGATCGTTAATATCAATGCGTGCTATTAAATTATTAAACCCTGGATTAGCTAATCAAATATCGGCCGGGGAAGTCATAGCAAGACCGGCGTCAGTAGTGAAAGAGGCCTTGGAAAATAGCATAGATGCAGGCGCTCGAAATATAAAAATCCACATAGAATCTGGTGGACAAAGATTAATGCGGGTCCAAGATGATGGAATCGGGATACCAAGTAATCAGATGGCGCTTGCTTTAACACCTCATGCTACTAGTAAGATAAGTTCTTTAGAGGAACTAGAATGCGTTTCGAGCTTGGGATTTCGAGGAGAAGCTTTAGCAAGTATTGCCTCAGTCTCAAGGCTGCGTCTGACTTCAAATACCGATTCCAAGGAGAGTCTCGCTTATTTTATCCATACAACTGGTACTAATGGTTTTTCGGAGCTCAGCCCAATCGCTCACCCAAAGGGTACGACTCTTGAAATTAGAGATCTTTTTTTTAATACGCCAGCAAGGCGAAAGTTTTTGCGAAAAGAAAGAACAGAATTCAATCACATTGAGCAAGTAGTAAAGCGGCTATCACTATCAAGGTTCGATATTTCTATCAATCTACAACATAATGGAAAAGAGATTTTTGACTCCTGTTCAGCAAACTCTTTATTTGAACAAGAAAAAAATCTAGCTGCCATATTTGGTCCTGATTTCATTGAAAAGTCGATAAGGATTGATCGCCAAGCAGGCGATTTTCATTTGTTTGGCTGGATAGGTCTGCCTACCCTCTCTCGAAGTAGAGCGGATCTGCAGTATTTCTTTGTGAATGAGAGAATAGTGCGTGATAAGGTAGCAGGTCATGCGATTAAGGAAGCATATAAGGACGTCCTATATGCAGGAAGACATCCCGTATTTATCCTTTATTTGAGGTTAGATCCATCTCTGGTAGATGCGAATGTCCATCCATCAAAGCAAGAGGTTCGTTTTAGAAATTCACGTGATGTACATGATTTTCTGTTCAGCACTCTACATAGAGGGATTGCTGACATCACGCCCGCTTCCAAAGTCAGTTCTTTTGAAACTCTAGTAGCGACTGATGGTGTGGTTAACTTAGAGACTGGTGAATTTCGTAACCAGAGTACTCTGGGATGGGGACATTCCGAGCATAAAGCTGACCCCAATTCTTTTCATTATTCCATGGGAGTAGATGTTATTCCCAATAGTAAATCAGAAAACGAAAATTCATTTGGAGGTTCACCCAAATCTCGCGTTGTAGAAAATCTCGAAATACCTCCGCTTGGCTATGCCATTGCACACCTCAAGGGAGTATTTATTCTCGCTGAGAACAGATTTGGCTTGTTAATTATAGATGCACATGCTGCCCATGAACGAATTACCTACGAGAAGCTTAAAAGCTCAATAGAAATCGATAATTTACCCATTCAAACTCTATTAGTCCCAGAAATTATCTCAGTCAACCATCGTGAAATTGAAATTGCTAACGAATATTCCGATACTCTTCACAACTTGGGCTTTGAAATCGACATAATTGGAGCGGATTCGCTAATATTACGAAGTCTGCCGGCGTGCTTAAACAAACACGACTCGAAGCAACTGATACATGATTTGTTTTCTGATTTGGCAAATATGGGGAGTTCCACTCTGCTAGATGATGAGCACCATCGTCTTTTGTCTACTATGGCTTGTCATGGAGCAATTAGGGCGAACAGGAAATTACAAATTGAAGAAATGAATAACCTGCTACGAGAAATGGAGAACACAGAGCGGTCAGGTCAATGCAACCATGGTCGTCCCACTTGGGTACAGTTAAGAATGGGAGATTTGGACAAACTTTTTCTCAGGGGGAGATAGGTGAGCTGGTAATGCGAAAACCACCTATAGTTTTTTTAATGGGTCCCACAGCAGCAGGTAAGACTCAGACAGCTATTGATTTAGCTGAAAGAGTGAGCTGTGAATTGATTAGTGTAGATTCAGTGCAAGTATATCGTGGGATGAATATCGGAACAGCAAAGCCAAGTTTCCCCCACCATCTTATCAATATTCGAGATCCCCTGGAAACCTACTCCGTTGCAGAGTTTGCAGAAGATGCCAAGAATATTTGTTTTGATATTGTTGAGCGAGGAAAAACTCCAGTACTGGTTGGCGGCAGTATGCTTTATTTTCATATCTTATTAGAAGGCTTCTCCAATATTCCGTCGGCAGATCCCGCTATTAGACGTGATATAGAAGCTGAAGGCATAAAGAAAGGATGGCCTAAACTTCACGCTCAGCTCGCCATTCTAGATCCGAATTTGGCTTCAAAGATCCATCCGAATCACTCTCATAGGATCTCTCGAGGCCTTGAAGTGTATTATTCTACCGGAAAGCAATTAAGTGAATGGCATCGTGAGAGTAGGGCATCAAATTACATCGATAAAAACTTTGAGGTTCACAAATTTGCTATTGTACCTAATGATCGTTCCGTTTTGCATGATAGAATTGAGCGAAGATTTAGTAATATGATGGACGAAGGCTTTCTAGAGGAAGTAAATTCATTATTTACGCGAAGTGACTTAAACGAATCGATGTCATCTGTTAAGGCAGTAGGATATCGCCACTTATGGAAGTATTTGTCAAATCAGGTATCTTTGGAAGAGGCATGTTTTGCCAGTTTATGCGCGACTCGCCAAGTGGCAAAGAGACAGCTGACCTGGCTTAGAAGCTTTGAAAATTTGAATTGGATCTACACAAGCGAGAGCGGGAACTTACATTCCTCCATGACTAAAAATAATAATATGGGAAAGATGGAAAAGCCGATAGATCTAATTCATTCCTCGATAGCGTATTACATGGGGTGAAGCCGTAAAGGTTGAGTCTTCGACTTTCTGTTCCCATCAGTGCGGCTTGCGTGCAGATGTTGATGTTTGAAGCACCCTAAGTTTGGGGCTAATTTGGTTCACTTTAGGAGAAGTACTATGTCAAAAGGGCACACGTTACAAGACCCTTATCTTAACTTACTAAGAAAAGACCGGGTTCCAGTGTCTATATATTTGGTCAACGGAATTAAATTGCAGGGGCAAATAGAATCCTTTGACCAGTTTGTTGTTCTGCTTAAAAATGCAGTTAGCCAGATGGTGTATAAACATGCTATCTCGACAATAGTCCCTAGTCGGAATGTGCGTCTTCCAATGGAGAATCCGCCAGAGGAAATCGGGTCCGAGGGATAGAGCTAGGTAGTCATTGATGCAAAAAGCCGTGCTCTACATTTTATAAGATTATGCTAGTTTTAGGGAGCCTCGGTGTTCTTTGAACGGCAGGGAGCTGGTGATAGGGTAGTTGCTGTCAGTATGAATTTGGTATCTGAGAGTAAGCGCCAAGATCAAGATGAATTCGAGGAGTTGATAATATCTGCTGGGGGCACTCTGGTAGGGGGAGTATCGGGCAACCGGCTGTCACCAAATTCCAAAACTTTTATTGGGAAAGGTAAAGTTGAAGAAATCCAGTATCAGTTAAAGTCAAAGTGCGCAAACGTCGTGATCTTTAATCATAGCCTCACACCGACTCAAGAGCGGAATCTCGAGAAGGAGTTCAAGTGTCGGGTGGTCGACAGAACTGGGCTAATTTTGGATATTTTCGCTCAACGAGCACAGAGCCATGAGGGAAAACTACAAGTCGAGCTTGCTCAGTTGAGACACATGAGCACGAGATTAGTTAGAGGATGGACGCATCTTGAACGTCAGAAGGGTGGAATAGGGCAGCGTGGCCCCGGAGAAACTCAGTTAGAGACAGATCGAAGGTTAATTCAGACAAAAGTAAAATCAATTTCTTCTAAATTGGAACATGTTAAAAGTCGTAGAAGTCAAAGCAGAAAATCGAGGTTGAAAGCTCTTTTGCCCACAGTGGCTCTTATTGGCTACACAAATGCAGGGAAATCAACGCTTTTCAATAGATTAACGGACTCGAATGTTTACGCTGCGGATAAGCCGTTTGCGACACTTGACCCCACGCTTCGAAAATTGCAATTGAAATCTTTTGGAACGGTAGTTTTGGGCGATACCGTGGGATTTGTTCGAGATCTACCGCATCAGCTAGTGGATGCTTTCAAGGCGACTCTGGAGGAAGTGGTCTCCTCCAGTTTATTAATACATGTAGTTGACGCGTCATCATCAAACTATAATGATAATATTTCCGAAGTGGAAAGTATTCTGATGGATATCGGAGCTTCTGCACTGCCAAAGCTGGAGGTGTTTAATAAGGTAGACATGGTCGGCCTTCCCTCTAGAGTGGAAAGAGATATGTATGGAATGCCAGCTCGAATTTGGTTGAGTTCCCGATTTGGGAATGGGATAGATATTCTATTAGATAGTTTGGTTGAAAAGCTGAGCTCTGAGGTGGTTACTCGAACACTTACAATTGATCCTGATAAGGGGAAATTGAGGTCGGATTTGTATTATCTAGGGGCTGTCAAGTCCGAAGAGTTTAATCCCAATGGAAGTGCAACTTTATCAATCGAGTTGCCGAGAGAAAAATGGGATTTAATAGCTAATCGTTTAAAAGGTAAATTTTTTAGCAGCAAGCCTGCCAAAATCTGAAAAAGATTTCTGGTAGAATTCAGTTGATTTAGAAATGGAGATATATATGTCTTGGAATGAGTCTAATGGTGGGAAAAAGCCTCGTGATCCATGGGGGGGTGGAAATCAAGGCCCACCTGATCTAGATGAAGCCCTGAGAAAATTACAACGACAGATCGGTGATTTTTTTGGCGGTAAGTCTTCTGGTGGAGGGAACAAGGCTACCAGCTCCCTATTGATTCTTGCTTTTTTTGCCGTGGCATTTGTATGGGCGCTATCTGGATTCTATCAAGTTGATGAACAAGAACGAGCCGTTGTCCTGCGATTTGGAAAATATTTTGATACTGTTCAGCCAGGTTTGCAGTGGAATCCGCCGTTAGTTGATGAGGTAATTGTGGTTAATACTACGAAAGTTCGCGCTGCAAGCTTCCGAGAAATAATGTTAACTCAAGACGAGAATATCGTGGAAGTTAGGTTATCTGTTCAATATGTAATCGATGACCCCACCAAATTTGTATTAGAGGTGAGAGATCCAGAGAGATCCCTTCAGCACGCAGCACAAAGCGCCTTGAGGCATGTGGTGGGCGATATGCCGATGGATATGGTGCTAACTGAGGGCCGAGCAGGTATCGCTCTAGATGTGCAGGAGCGTCTTCAGAATTATATTAGGTTGTACGGTACTGGGATCAGGATCAGTAAGGTGAACGTAGATGAATCTAATCCTCCATCTCAAGTACAGGCGGCTTTTGATGACGTTATTAAAGCAAGAGAGGACGAGGAAAGAGTTAAGAATGAAGCGGAAGCTTATGCAAATGGAATCGTCCCGGAAGCGAGAGGTAAAGCCCAGCGGCAACTAGAGGAGGCAGATGCATATAAGGAGCAAGTAATTGCTAATGCTGAGGGTGAGGCTGATAGATTTAATAAGCTGCTGGAAGAGTTCAAGAAAGCTCCTGCCGTCACGCGAGAGCGGTTATATATCGATGCTATTGAAGATGTATTGAGTAACACTAGCAAAGTTATGGTGGATGTCGAGGGGGGTAATAACATGATTTATTTGCCATTAGATAAAATCGCTCCCAGCAGGCTTCAAAATAATAGAGCGCTTGACATAGATAGCTCCAATATCCGTGAGCTAACAAATGCTGTAAGGGAGCAACTTCGTTTGGATGCTGCAGTAACAGGTGAAAATAGAAGAGGGGGAAGGTAGCATGAGTACGCGAAGTCTTATTCTAGGTAGTATAGTAGCGATCGTCTTTTTCTTAATAAGTAACGCTGTTTTTGTGATAAAAGAAACAGAACGAGCCGTTTTGCTTCGTTTCGGTGAGGTGGTTATCTTAAATATTCCTCCAGGATTGCATTTCAAAATCCCATTTGTTAACAACGTAAGAAAGTTTGACGGTAGAACTTTGACAGTAGATTCGCAACCAGAACGTTTTTTTACTCAAGAGAAGAAGGCGCTAATAGTGGATTCTTATGCGAAGTTTAGAATCGCTGATACAGCCAAGTTTTATACTGCCACAAATGGCGAAGAAAATAGAGCTATGGCCTTACTAGCGCAAAGGATAAACGATGGCTTGCGGAATCAGGTAGCAGCAAGAACCATCCAGGAAGTTGTTTCAGGAGAAAGAGACCAGCTGATGGAGGCGATTACTCGCCAGATAGATGTGGTAGCTCGCGAAGAGTTGGGTGTCGAGATCGTCGATGTTAGAGTCAAAAAAATAGATCTTCCGCCCGATGTATCTGAATCTGTATATCGTAGAATGAATGCCGAAAGAGAGAAAGAAGCTCGGGAACGAAGAGCGCAAGGTAGAGAATTAGCAGAAGGTATTCGCGCGGCGGCAGATCGAGAGGTCACTGTTTTAGAGGCTAATGCTTATCGTGATGCAGAGCAAATTAGGGGCTCTGGTGATGCAACCGCTACAAGAGTTTATGCGGAAGCATTCAATCAAGATCGAGAATTTTATTCGTTTACTAGAAGTTTAAGAGCCTATCAAGATTCATTTGTAAATTCTGGGGACATCATACTTATACGACCAGATTCTGAGTTTTTCCGATATTTGAAGGATCCAACGGGTGGTGATTAGTTTTTTCGTTTATCAATTTTTTGTTTAAGAACGAAGACGTCTTATCACTATTAATGACTACAAGAAGAGCTTATGATTTGAATTCTTCTTCTAATCATTCGTCGATGTAAAGTTAGGGTGGGTTCTTAGATGGAATTTTGGCAAGTGCTTCCTGTCGCTATAGCCCTCGTCTTCATTTTAGAGGGTGTGTTACCCTTTCTCAGCCCTAATCGTTGGCGTCAAATGATGCGTTTGGTGGTACAAATGGAGGATAGAATTATTCGTAACTTTGGTTTAGGTAGCATGATGTTCGGATTGATTCTGCTTTATATAGTCAACTAGAGGCTAGCTATGAGTAATAATAGTTGGCAACTTCCCGATGGTGTTGATGAAATCTTGCCCGAGCGGGCATTTGTTTTAGAGTCTCTGCGCAGAGCATTGTTAGACTTATATCATAGTTGGGGATATCAGCTTGTGATACCCCCGTTGGTCGAGTTTACCGAAGCTTTGCTGGTTGGCCTTGGAGCTGACCTAGATTTGCTTACCTGCAAGATTCCAGATCAACTAAGTGGGCGGACAATGGGAATTAGAGCAGATTTGACCCCTCAGGTTGCGCGTATTGATGCTCACAGCATGCTTGATCCCGGTATTAATCGTCTATGCTATGCGGGGCCAGTACTCCACGCTAAGCCGAAGTCATCTGGATGTAGTCGTTCACCAATACAGGTTGGTGCGGAAATTTTTGGTGAGTCGACCGTGCAAGCAGATATCGAAGTTATTGATCTTATGTTGGAGACTGTGGAGGCAGCTGGCTTTTCCTGTGCAACAGGAGATATCACATTAGATCTGGGTCATGTAGGTATTGTCCAAAGCTTGCTGAAGTCTGCTCAAATGGACAAAGAAGTAGAGGCTAGAGTAGTAGACGCCTTAAAACGCAAATCAATTCCAGACCTAGAGAGGGAGCTTGCTTCCGTTGCGGAACCATTTGCTAAAACTTTTTCAGCGTTAGCACGACTTAATGGAGATGCTTCAGTATTAACAAATGCGAAAGAGATTATCTTGGAAGTTGCTCCATCTGCGGCGAAGCCAATCGACTTGTTGAACGAAGTTATTGAATCTATGCGAGTAAGACGGCCAAACTTAAATATTTATGTCGATTTAGCGGAGCTTCGGGGCTACAACTACCATACCGGTATTGTTTTTGCTGCTTATATATCGGATTTTGGACAGGCAATAGCGAATGGCGGGCGCTATGATAATGTCGGATCAATATTTGGTAGATCTCGTGCCGCAACTGGATTTGGTGCTGATTTAAAAGTCTTAATGCGATTTTATTCGTCAAGCATCAGTAGAGACGTGGTACCTAAGGTGATCTCGGCTCCTTATTCAGATGATCCTAGTTTACGTGAAGCGATTGCTTTATTGCGAGAAGAAGGCGAGAGGGTAGTGATACAACTTCCTAGCGAGGACCAAGGGAACGCAGTGGACCGTCAGCTAGTCAAGTCTAATAATGAGTGGATAGTTCAAAAAAAAAGATAAAATTGATTGAGCGAATTTTTTAATATGGGTAGAAACATTGTTGTCCTTGGTACTCAATGGGGTGATGAGGGTAAAGGAAAGATAGTTGATCTATTGACGAAAAGAGCGGATGCGGTTGTCCGATTTCAAGGCGGGCATAATGCAGGACATACTCTGGTCATCGATGGTGAAAAAACCGTCCTGCATCTTATCCCGTCAGGTATCTTGCGAAAGGAGGTAGTTTGTCTTATAGGAAACGGAGTTGTAATTGAGCCAGACGCGCTGTTGAAAGAGATTGTCGGACTAGAAAAAAATGGTATTCCTGTGAGAGAGCGATTGCTAATTTCACCTGCGTGTCCGCTCATACTTCCTTGTCATGTAGCACTAGATAATGCCAGAGAAGAGCGTCGGGGGATCAATAAAATCGGTACTACGGGGCGCGGTATTGGACCAGCTTATGAAGATAAAGTAGCGAGGAGAGGTATTCGCTTAGGGGAGCTTATGCGACCAGAAAAATTCGCAATAAAACTCTCAGAGGTGATGGACTATCATAATTTTCAGCTAGAACATTTTTACGGAGTAGCGAGTCTAGAGATAGACCAGGTGCTAGAGCAATTTTTGGTTTTTGGCGAGCAACTAAAGCCTATGATTACAGATGTCTCAAGTACCTTGTTTGATATTCGCACCGGAGGTGGAAATATTCTTTTTGAGGGGGCACAGGGGTCTCTTCTTGATATTGATCATGGGACATATCCATTTGTGACTAGCTCAAATACGACTGCTGGCTGCACAGCGACGGGCTCTGGATTCGGACCGCTTTATCTTAATTATGTTCTCGGCATAACCAAAGCATACACTACAAGAGTGGGATCAGGACCATTTCCTACAGAACTTTTTGATGAAATAGGAGAGCATTTAAGTAAGCAGGGGGGAGAGTTTGGGGCTACTACGGGGAGACCTCGCAGGTGTGGTTGGTTTGATGCCGTCGCGGTAAAGAATGCAGTCAATATAAATTCTGTAACTGGACTTTGCCTAACCAAAATGGATGTTTTGGACGGATTAGAACATATAAATATATGTATTGGTTACAAAGACGAAGATGGTTCGATTATTCGTAATCCAATGGACGCTGACGATTATGAAAATCTAAGCCCTATCTATGAAACAATATCAGGATGGACTGAGAGCACTGTGGGCATTCAAAGCAAAGACGATCTTCCCTCAAATGCAGTCGCTTATTTAGAAAAAATAGAAAATTCAACTGGAATTCCAATAGATATCGTCTCTACTGGACCTGATCGAATTGATACCATCATTCTCAGTAATCCTTTTGATAATTAAGTTATAGGACTTTTAGTATGACAATCTTCGTTATGAAGAAGTGGTTGTCGCTAGCTATTTTTCCTCTTTCACATTCAATTTTATTGATTATCCTGTCTCTCATATTATTCTGGCGCTCGTCCCGAAGTCTTGCTATCACTATAGTGGCCGCAGCTTTAATATGGCTCTGGCTTTCCTCTACGGCCATTTTTGCAGACTGGCTACTTACCGACCTCGAAGAGAATTTTGATTCTCCCCCGTTTTCCTCTATTCCAAAAGCTGAAGCTATCATTTTATTAGGAGGTGCAACTTCTGGACTAGCTCATGGTGGAGATATGGGAAATTTAAATGAGTCGGCAGACCGACTCCTAACCACGCTTAAGCTTTTTAAGTTAAATAAAGCTCCCATGGTTGTTGTAACAGGGGGAATTACAAATGGAGCTGTATCGGAAGCGTCTCTTATGCAGGATATGTTGGAATTAATGGGGATACCTTCCGAAGCAATTATTTTAGAAGAGAGAGCTCTTGATACCAAGCAGAATGCTGAATTCACGGCTCAGATATTGCGTGATAAGCAAGTAAGTAGCATTCTTCTTGTTACATCTGCATACCACATGCGTCGAGCAAAATGGATCTTTGATCAGACATTTAGCTCAGAGGTGGACGTGGTGCCTGTCGCGTCAGATCATCAAAGAGCGATTTCAGACCCCACGTTGTCTGGTTGGATTCCGTCAGTTGGAAATTTATATCGTACCAGTCTTGCGATTAAGGAAATC
Organism: uncultured Gammaproteobacteria bacterium; assembly: GCA_902519405.1. Taxonomy (GTDB): domain Bacteria; phylum Pseudomonadota; class Gammaproteobacteria; order Pseudomonadales; family Halieaceae; genus CABYJX01. Next base: position 7,719 of record CABYJX010000027.1, on the reverse strand, counting down.
ATTGGTTATTGGATTTATCGTCAAACTTTAATCAAGTAATCGAAAACTATAAAGATATTTCTTTGAAAGTCGATTTTTTTACTTCTCCCCTACTTTAATATTTTCTACGGAAACTAAAACTCCATTAAAGGCAGCATTACCAGATAATTTATCCAGATACCTCTCATCAGTAATATCGTTACAAGAAGTACCAGCGGCAGTTTCAGCAACACTAAGTTGAATATTCTTTCTATTGTGACCGTATCCGTGAGGCAGACTCACTGTGCCTCGCATGATTTCCAAACATGCCTCGACCGATACTTCTATAGATTTCACTCTGGAGGTGACACGAGCGGCGTTACCATCTCGCAGATCTCTCTTTTCCATATCTTCAGGATGCATCATCAGAGTACATCTATTCTTACCTTTTACTAGTCGCCTAAAGTTATGCATCCAAGAGTTATTAGATCGTACATGACGTCGACCAATTAAATATAAATCTGATCCTGATTGTTCTTCAAATTCAACCGGAAGTCTGGATAAGGCTTCTATTGGTTCCTTTGTATCACAAATTATTTTTTTCTCAGGATTTTGCAATCTCTCGGGAAGCATTTTCTTTAAAGGACCTAAGTCTATGCCAGATGGATATTTACGGAGCATCTCGAGTGATAAGTTTTCCTTTTTCCCCTCTCCATATGGACCGCTCTTCAAACCATTATCGACTAATTCGGCTGGCGAAAACTTCGGACGTGGCTCAAGCCCCAATTCTGTAGCAACTAATTCACCCAGCCGGCTAAAAATTTCCCAATCATGCAAGGCATTCGAAGGTTTCTCAAATACAGGCTCATTAAATCTTGCAGTATTTCGAATAGAATTAATATGGAATGCCAAATCATAGTGATCATGCTCTAGAGGAGAGGTAGGTGGTAAAATAATGTTGGCATGTCGGGTCGTTTCATTTATATAAAAATCTAGTGAAACCATGAAATCTAGCGTTTCAAGTGCCTGATCCAACTTAGAGCCGTTTGGTGTTGAGAGAACCGGATTTCCAGCTCCTGTAAATAAAGCCTTTATTTGCCCTGTACCTGAACTAAGTATCTCATCCGCAAGCGTGCTGGCTGGCAGCTCGTTATCAAACTCTGGAAGTCCTCTAACTCTACTTTTAGTGCGACCAAATCCCCCCGGCCTAGTATTCGGTACCTGATCCATCGCTGGCAACGTGAATAAAGATCCGCCGGCTTTATCTAGATTTCCTGTTACTACATTAATAAGTTGAATGAGCCATTGACATAATGTCCCGTATCGCTGAGTGGATACCCCCATTCGCCCGTAGCAGATCGCAGATGGAGCGTCATATAGTTCTTTAGCAATACGGCGAATAATATTAGCCCCTATTCCAGTAACAGTTTCTGCCCATTCAGGTTTGAACTTTTCTAAACAAATCTTAACTTTATCGAGTCCTCTTATTATTGATTTGAGTTCTACACCATCTGCCCCTAAATCAAAAATTAGTATTCGAAGTACTGCGGCCAATAGGATTACATCAGTCCCGGGCTTGATGAAAAAGTGTTCCGAGGCAACCTTAGCTGTCTCGGTTTTACGTGGATCAATTACTATTAATTTTCCACCCCGAGATTTAAAACTTTTTATTCGATTTTTAATATCAGGTACCGTCCACATGCTACCGTTTGATGCCAGTGGGTTAGCACCCAGCATAAAAAAATAATCTGATCTGTCTATATCTGGGATAGGGAATAAAGATTTATGTCCGAACATCCACATACTCACTAAATGATGTGGTAATTGATCGACGGAAGTAGCCGAAAAGCGATTTTTAGTCCTAAAAAATCTAAATAAATTATTTTGGTGTGTAAGCATCCCATAATTGTGAACGGAGGGATTACCAAAGTAGGCTCCAATAGCATCAACCCCATAAGAATTGAGCGTTTTAACTAGCGCCAGAGCTGTCTCTTCTAACGCTTCGTCCCATCCAATTTCTTCCCAGGATATAAGTCCTGCTTTATCGATCTTTTTTCTTATGGGTAAACGAAGCCGATCTTTATCTTCATGTAAATCTTTAAGTGCTATCGCCTTGGGACAAATATGACCCCGACTTAGCGGATCTTCAGGATCTCCTTTTATTCCAATAACTTTCCCGTCCTCAACACTAATTCGTAATCCACAAATAGCTTCACAGAGATGACATGCTCTTAGATGTACTTGCCGCATTTAAATGCCCACTAATTCTAGGGAAAGATGTGAGGAAATTTTTTGATAACTACTAGAAGTGATTGCGGGACTCCGATACTTTTTAGTATTTACAAGCTCTTTTAGTTTATTTCTTTTATTTTTACAACCATTATACTGCTCTCATCAAGGTAAAGAGTAGGAAAATGGCGAGTATAAAGAAAACTGTTACAGTTAAGGACCGAAAAATAGCGTATCTGGAGGAGGGCGTAGGAGATCCAATAGTACTGATTCATGGAAATCCCACATCTTCGTTTCTGTGGAGGAATATCATCCCACGCTTAGCTCCTCACGGTAGGGTTATTGCTCCAGATCTCATTGGTCATGGAGACTCAGAAAAGTTACCGGTAGATGATGGTCCCGATCGCTATTCTTTCGAAGTCACTTATCATTTTCTCAACGAGCTGTTTATTGAAATTGGCATAAAGGAAAATATAATTTTTGTCCTGCATGATTGGGGTAGCGCTCTAGGCTTCCATTGGGCCCTGAATAATCCTGCTGCTGTGCGAGGAATTTCCTATATGGAGGCGATCGTTTGTCCTCTATTTTGGGATGATTGGCCAGATGATGCCGTAGGTATTTTTAAGGGTTTTCGCTCAGAAAAAGGTGAGGATTTAGTTTTAGAACGTAATTTATTCGTTGAAGGTGTATTACCCAGTTCGGTACTACGTGAGCTGACACTTGAAGAAATGAATGCCTACCGAGCACCTTTTTTAGAATCTTCGGATAGACTTCCTACGTTAAGCTGGCCTAGACAAATTCCGATTGAAGGTGATCCCAAAAACATGGTTAATTTGGTGGCGACTTACGGTACATTTCTGGAGAAGAGTGATATTCCTAAGTTATTTATAAATGCCGATCCTGGTTCTATTTTGACAGGAAGGCCTCGCGACTATTGTCGGACATGGTCTAATCAAGAGGAAGTAACAGTTCCAGGTCTACATTTTATTCAGGAAGACTCACCAGACCAAATTTGCGATGCTTTGTTGGAGTGGTTTTCGAAAATTTAGAGTTTTTGTGGATTAATTTTAAAGGAGCAGCTTTATGTCAGACGCACCAGCATTTGTAGTAGCAAATTTTACGATTCATGATGCAGATGAATATCGAAAGTACGAAAAGGGATTCTTTCCCATTCTTAAACGGTATGAAGGTGAATTCTTTACTTTTGATGATTCTACCGTTCATCTTGAAGGGGAGGAGCCAGTAGAGGGTAGAATGGTCTTCTTTAAATTTCCCTCCGAGACGGCTGCGAAAAATTGGTACGCTGATCCTGACTACCAAGCACTCAGTGATTATAGACGAGGTGGTACTAAGCTTAAATTTTTAACTTTGCTTCATGGACTTCCTCCCAGGGGATAGTTTCTATAATTACTTAGTCATACGAATTATATTTGTAAAGTTGGTAGGTTTTGAATTTCTCTACTTATGCAAAATAGAAAATGTGGCACATGCATTGCTTGCTGTGAAGGTTGGCTCCATGTGGAAAAACTGAGAATGCGCCCAGGAATTCCTTGTATGCACTCTACCGCAGATGGTTGCAAAATCTACGCGGATCGACCAGAGGATCCCTGCAGAAATTTTCTCTGTGCTTGGATGGAGGACGACAGTGACTTGCCTGAAGACTTAAAACCTAGCTTATCTGGTGTCATAGTGCTGACAAATCGAAACTGGCGTGATTGGAAAGTTCTGAGAGCAATACCGACGGGTGAAGCTATTCCCGCAGATTCTCTTGAACAGCTGCGATTGATAGCTCAAAAGCTAGGAAAGCCACTATTATTTTATGAAAGGATTGTGGAGGATGGTGAGTTTGTTGCTGTGCGTCAGTTAGCCTATGGGTCTGTCTCTTTTGCAAAAGACGTGGAACGCTACGGAGGCGGTGAAAATAGATTCTGTATTGATGATGAAGATGTATTTAGCATGTGAAATCAGTAGGGCTCTTATAGGCAGTCGGCTAATTTATCCTCATAAGGATTTTCTTCGGTAGCAAGTTTGTAACCCATCCCACCGGAATCCGCACACTGAGTATACTCAATATACTCTTCTGGTTGGCACGGACCGCTGCAATCTTTATGGACATTTCCTCCTCTCATTTGCTCGGCTAGTTGGAGCATGATTGCATTGTTGAAAATAGAGGGAGACATAAAACTGCCACCACTTTTAGCGATATCGTAATGAATATGAGCATTGTCAGCTGGAGTACAGTTAGGCTTAAAGCCGCAAACCCCATTAATATATTCGTCGCTGGTAGAAGAGTACATATACGCTATTAAATCCCCCTTACGCACTACATCACCTTGATTTTTTAATAAAAACTTGCGGTAAAAATCTTCATCATTTGGATTGAGCATCGGCTCTATTGAATAATTGAAACGGACATTTTTACCATCTGATTTAGCAAATTCTATCAGATAACCATAACGATAATTTCCAGTACTTTGAGCAAAATAATAGTCTACGCGAGTAATTACCCCATCAAAGGCCGCATAAATTTTGGGTAAATCTGAAAGCTCACCTGAGTTTTCATAATTAGTAAAGTAAGCTTCTTCAAATTGAACGTGAGCACCAGAGTGAGGATTGTTAGCATTATTGCCTCGATAAATATGCCCATTATTTACTACGTTAAGATCCACTATAAATTGGTCACTAGGTTTGCTTTGAAAAGTAGAAATCTGGGGTAGATTACTACTATCAAAGGGTGTTTGATCGCTTGATTCAGTATGAACATTAATTAGCGATATTCCTGGCGGTAAGTCACAGGAAATATTCATTAAGCTCAGCTCTGGCGAAGTGGCCGCTACGACGTCCCAAGTATATTCATTAGCTTGGTTGACATCATTAGATATAGAAATTGATGCTGGCCATTCATTCTTAACTTCAGGACCTATAAGTTCCTGAAGCTGACAATCAACTGATTGAGCCGTTTCACTGTTGTTACCTAAAATAATTCTCGCGCGAAATGCCGTATCGTTTAATTTAGACGTCTCAGAAAAGCTTCGTCTTTTAAGTGGACATACAACAGAAAGTTCCTGAGTTTCATGGGCATTGGTAAGACCACTTTCTCTTGACTGCAACTTAATACTTACGGCGGGTTCGGAGGCGCGACAAGAGGAGCCGTGAGAGATGAAGCGTTCTATCGAGTTCGATTCTTGAGCTAAGCCACTTGCGCATTTCAACACGGTTACAGTGGCCAAATATATTAGAATTACTTTTTTCATTATCTATCCTGGGCGCATTACCATGGCGATGTTTTACCATCGCCAAATCCAGTCGAAGATAGCTTCTATCTTTTAAAGGTCAAAACGATCCAACATCATTACTTTATGCCAGGCTAAGACAAAGTCCACAGCAAGTTTCTCTTTACCATCTCTTGAAGCGTAAACCTCTGAAATTGCCCGTAACTCTGAGTTGGATCCGAAGATCAGATCTACTGGAGTAGCAGTCCATTTAAGTTCATTGGTTTTTCGATCTCTTCCCTCATAGATGCCGCTAACTTCTTCCGATTTGGTCCAATGCACAGACATATCTAAAAGATTAGCGAAGAATTTATTATCCAACGCCCCGGGAGTTTCGGTAAATACACCATGTTTACTTTTGTTAGTATTCGCACCAAGAACGCGAAGTCCTCCGATTAGTGCTGTCATCTCGGGTATTGAAAGCTCTAGCAAATCAGCTTTTTCCACCAACATATCAGCTGGTGATCCATAACTTTCATCACTGTAATAGTTACGAAAGGCGTCTGCTGTTGGTTCGAGCACCGCAAATGATTCCACATCTGTCATAGCCTGTAGCGCATCTGTTCTTCCTGGGGTAAATGGTACTGAAAGTGAGATGCCCGCGTTACTCGCAGCTTTTTCTATAGCTGCTGCACCCCCTAAGATTATCGTATCCGCGAGCGATATTTTTTTTCCACTGTATAGAGATTCATTGAAATCGATATTTATAATTCTCAACGTTTTTAATACACTTGCTAATTCCTCCGGATCATTGACTTGCCAATTAACTTGAGGTTCTAGTTGGATACGGGCACCATTTGCTCCGCCACGCATGTCGGATTCTCGAAAGGTTGAGGCAGATGCCCAAGCCGTCTTTACGAGTGCTGAAATAGTTAATCCTGATGCTAGTATCTGTTTCTTTAACTTTTCGGAGTCACGAGCACTTATTAAGCGATGATCGACCTTTGGAATCGGATCTTGCCAAATAAACTCTTCCTCAGGTATCTCATCGCCTATATAACGACTGGACGGTCCTAGATCACGGTGCGTAAGCTTGAACCAAGCCTTGGCAAAGGCGAGATCAAATTCTCTTGGATTTTCTAGAAAACGAGATGAGATCGCTCTAAATCCGGGATCTTTTCTTAGCGCCATATCTGTCGTGAACATAATTGGTGCGTGTCTAAGTGTCGGATCATGTGCATCTGGTACTAATGCGGCGGCGGATTCATCAGTAGGAATCCATTGTGTTGCACCAGCGGGACTTTTTGTTTTCTCCCAGTCAAATCGAAATAGATTTTCCAGATAGAGTGCTGACCACTTGGTTGGTGTAGAGGTCCAAGCACCTTCTAAACCACTCGTCATCGTATCAGCGCCCTTGCCCGTACCGCACTTATTTTTCCATCCCAATCCTTGTTCTTCTATACTTGCCCCTGCGGGTTCTGCACCAACACAGGCATCAGGGTGCGCACCATGCGCTTTTCCTAACGTATGACCCCCTGCTACTAAAGCCACGATCTCTTCATCATTCATCGCCATCCGTCCGAAAGATTCACGCATATGTTCAGCTGCAGCAAGCGGGTCATTATTTCCCATAGGTCCTTGCGGATTAACATATATCAAGCCCATTTGTACGGCGCCCATGGGTTTTATTAATTGCCCATTTTTATCATATCTCTTATCGCTAGCGAGCATTTCGGTTTCTGGCCCCCAGTAGACAAGGTCTGCCTCCCACTCATCGGCGCGTCCACCCGAAAAACCTAAAGTTTTGAAACCCATGGATTCAAGCGCTACATTGCCGACTAAAACCATCAAGTCCGCCCAAGATAAACTGCGACCGTATTTTTGTTTAACAGGCCAAAGTAAACGGCGTGCTTTATCGAGATTAGCGTTATCCGGCCAGCTGTTGAGGGGTTCGAATCGATGTTGACCGCCATCCGCTCCACCTCGTCCATCATGTATTCTATAAGTTCCCGCGGTATGCCAGGCAAGTCTGATCATTAGACCGCCATAATGTCCCCAATCCGCTGGCCACCAATCTTGAGATTCCGTTAAAGTGTTTTCGATATCACTTTTTAGCGATTGCAAATCTATGGTTTCAAAAGCGCTTGGATAGTCAAAATCGTCACCATAAGGGTTAGATCTCGGGTCTTGAGATCTTAGCGGCTCGAGATTCAATCTTTCGGGCCACCAAAACTGCGTTGATTTAGCCATACCGTCTGCCGCTAGGCTACTATTAGTGAGTACTACCGACATGGCGATAGTTATGCTGATTAAAGCGTGT
>CABYJX010000026.1 GCA_902519405.1 uncultured Gammaproteobacteria bacterium | reverse complement strand
GCCCCAAGGGGACTTGGATGTTCTGCAAGTCGGGTTCGCTATAGAACGCGGACTAGCCTTGGACACCAGACCCCCTCTTCTTTACTGAGCAAGGAATTTAATTGGATATTACTCAATCTAGGCTCTAAAAGACTCTTGGATTCTCTTCCTGTAACTTTGGGGTGTATCCCCCGTCTGAGCACGAAATGATCTACTGAAAGCACTCAGTTCTGAAAATCCTAGCTGAAACGCGATCTCTGACAAGCTGAGTGAGGTACTTGATAAATAGTACCTAGCCCGTCTTTCACGACTCAGACTTTTTAATTTCTGGAATGTCACTCCCTCATTCAACAACCGTCGTCGCAAGGTCCGTGGTGATATAGCCAAGTTAGTGGCAACATTATCCATCGTCAATGCGCCATCAGTACCTACTCGCATTAGTTCCCGAGCAACCAGGTCACTGAATCCTTGGGATTCCGGCGACATTGAAAAAAATGTTTCCATCGCTCCTTTAAGTATATTAAAAAGTAGATTATTGCTCGTAATAAATGGCTCCTGTAGATATTCCTGTCGAAAAAATAATCGATTATCGGACATGCCAAAATCTACTGATGCACCAAAATGATCTTCCAACGCCAACTTATTTTGATTATTAGTGTGACGGAACCAAACTCCAGTAACAGGAACCTCTTTTCTGGAGGCTGTTTTCAAAATTTGAACGAGGAATGAGAGCAAATATTCGTTCAGGTGATCAACGTTGTGGACGGAGTCACTTATAAGTCCTGCATCAAAATGAACTGGGTCTGAATCACTGATAAATCGGGTTTCAATTGCTGTTTCTGCGTACTTATCATAGCGAAGAAGACACCTTATACCTTCATCTACTGATGGAGCGGCAAGCATGGCAAGGATAAGTATTGGTGCCGATTCATAGTGATAATTTTGAGCGGTATGCAGTCCCACACAGGAATTATTGGTTACTAGAGCGGCAGCCTCAAAGAGGTCAGCGATCCGCTGCACAGGAAGTGGAGGCGTACTCTCTTCGCCCTCCTGAAAATCTTGGATACCACATTTACCGAGTACGGGTGTCGGATCGACACCATTATCAAGCAAGTAGTTTCTGATATAGACGACAAATCTTGGCGATAGGGTCGGCTCCAAAATCATAGCATTTATAGAATGGCGTTCTTAACAGAAATATTGTCTGGTGGATACGCGAGTCGCTCTGCTTCCAGTCGCTTCTTCCAGACGCTCCTATAATGGGCTAGCGCCCTGTCGGATGCGAGTCCCCTGGGCTGAAATGGTCCATACTGGGTAAGCTGTTTTTGCTGTTCCTCAATAAAGATCTTGTCTTCCATAAATCCAGAGACCAAGCTTTCTTTCAATGAAGCGGATATGTTTTCTACATCTGAATCATAATTGTGCAGATAGTCCCAAAAAAAATGTGTCGTATTTCTTGTTTCGGGTGTCAGGAACTGACAGTTCGCATATTTAATAACTCCTTCTCTGTCTCCTTCTGGATTCCATCCCACCGGACCAAATGAGGTTTCCATAAACATCACCCCGGGTATACGCATGGTAACGTCGTTTATGCGATCAACCGGATCGGGACCGTTCGGATAGACTTTTTTGTGAAACGGTGCGGGAGCACTTCTTAAATGCCACCTCTCCATACGAAAACCCTCTTCTAGCTTATAAATAGTCTCTTTAGACTCGCTGGCATAATCCTCAGACCCACCTAATGTATTGGTATGGACAAAAGCTAAATGGGAAAAATCAGCCAGATTATCGACTATCAACATCCAGTTTGCATCATAATGCAGATAAGAACGATCTGTATGACCTTTCCAGTTCGGGTCAGACAAATAGGGAAAATCAAGAATCTCCTCCTGATTTGCTAACTTTGGATCCCCCATCCAGATCCAGAGCAACCCTCCCCGCTCTTCGATGGGATAGCTATGAACTCGATGAACATCACTTATTTTATCCTGACCAGGAATTTCGACACAGATTCCCTTGTGATCGAACTTCATGCCGTGATACATACAACGCAAGCAATCACCCTCGATTCGACCAAGCGCCAATGGGGCTCCGCGATGACAGCACCGGTCTTCTAGGGCTATATACCTTCCGCTTTCTCCCTTAAAAATTACTACAGGCTTCTCCAGAAGTACGCGTTTAAATTTCTCTCCCTCTACAATATCGCTGGACCAAGCGGCTACATACCAGCAGTTCCCGACAAACGGATCCTCGGACAAGCTCATGCGGACTCTCTAACGTTATTTACTCTCATATGAGAGAATATTATCATCCCTGAAATGAATAACTTCAACTAAAATAACGGATTGGTTCCTTTAACCCCTAGAAGCGCTGAGAAAATTTCCCTATGGCGATCCACGACAACATCTTTGAACTCGAAAAGTACCTGCCCTACCAACTTGTAAAACTCGCCAAGAAGGTTACTGACGCAGGAAATGCTGAGTTCGCTGCACCTTTCAATGTGAGCCTAGCCGAGTGGCGGATAATCGCAACAATAGGGCAGGCCGGAACAATATCATCACGAGGGTTGCCTGATCGTACATTCATGGATAAATCGAAAGTATCAAGGGCCTTGATTAAACTGGAAACAAAAAAGCTTATTGCCCGGGAGCAAAATAATGAGGACAATAGGAGCGCTCTTTTGAAATTTACACCACTTGGAGTCGAGCTTTATAACATGTTGGTTCGATTAGCGCTGCAGTGGGAAACCGATCTCCTTTCAGTATTCAGTGTAGAGGAAAAAAACACCTTCATATCAAGTCTCGAGAAGTTGGAAAACAGGATACAAACACCAACTCAAGAGTAACGTCGAACTAGTTTGCTAAAAGCATCATCATTAAAGGGACCAAAACATGGGGAAATTACTATCATCTGACGGGTAATCACCGGCCGCTATATTGACATCATCCTCGCCCACAATGGGGTCGGCACCAGGTTTGGGTTGCCAAATAGTATTGTTTCCTAGCCATCGGGTTGAAAGTGCGACTCTTCGGCGATTCTTGGAATGATTACCCTGCGCTCCGTGTAAGATCCAGGCGGAAAAAACGATCGCATCGCCAGCAGCGACATCAAAGCCGATGATGTCGAATGCTTCTCGGTCAGCCTCGATGTCTGGAACAGGCTCTCCCTTTGCTTCCAGAGCCCAGGAATTCGGATGTGACTTCCGGTCATTAAAGAGCTCTGGTTTATAATACTTCCCTCCTCTATGAGAGCCTCTGACAAACTCCATCGCGCTACCTTGGATAGTCGCATCAGTCAATGCAACCCATACAGAGCACACCTGACTCCCCATGAACGGCCAATATGGTATGTCCTGATGCCAAGGAGTACGGGCTACTGTCATTGGCTCTTTTATCAAAAGATGATCAAAATAAAAACGTGCAGAGGACGATCCCATTGCCTGACCCGCGATAGCTCCGCAAGGCCCTTCTCTCAAGAAACGCGAAATGACTGAATTATCTTTCCACATATAGCGCCGAGTAAACATTCGATCAACTGATGCACCCGGGTTGCCATCATTAATCCACTCGCCATCTGTGGACATTGCTTTTTCAGACATTCTAAGAAGTTCGTCAGTCCAATCCTTATCAATAGCACTAGGAATATGAATAACCCCATCTGCTTCGAAAAGTGCCACCTGCTCTCTACTGAGTTTCATTGCACGACATTAAAATGCCCCTTTGAAGCGATCAAAAAACTCCGAAGATACTGGCTGCATCAATCCGTGATGAGATTCAAGTTCGCCTCTAATATAATGGATCGACTCTTTACCCACTTTTCGATAAATACTCGCTGCTAGCTTCTCAGCCGGTCTTCCTGGCCAATTAGCTGGCAAAATTTCATCTGGCAAGCGGATGTCCTGGAGAATAGCGCGACGCAAATCATGAATCAACATTACTCTCACTACAAATGCCTGGGTCGCGGAGAGTGTGACGTTTTTTTTCAGAAGTGCGTTAATGTCGTTGAATCTTTTTAAAAACGCATTGTAACGTTCAGCAACCTCATTAAGATACCAATGATCAGCAATCAATGAACTTAGTAACTCATTTGAAGTGCCTTCAAAGGCAGACGCATCCATGGGAAGCACTTTATCCGCAACTCCGAATTCTTTGAGCGTTTGCATAACATTCATGCCGTCACTCTCTGGTTTGGCATAGACACCAGGTGAAATTGAGCGAAATCCCTGCCAATGCAAACTCCTTCGTATTTTTTCTCTAATCGGTTCTTCAATATCTCTGAAAAGAAGGAGTTGCCAGTGACCCGTCCAAGGCTTTTTAGGTTCTCCGTAAATCCGATTAGCGACGCGTTGAAATTCATTTTCCCCATACACCGTAAATCTGTAGTAGCTTCTTCGCCCGACTCTCTCTGAGCAAAGCCAATCCTCCTTGACCAAGCGAAATACTGAAGTCCGCACCAATCGTTCATTTACACCCATCAGTGACATGGCTTTTATAAGACTGCCCAGCCAGATAACACCCCCGTGACACGAGATGACATCACCAAAAACCGTGATAATCAGTGATTTACTGCGCATTGGCTTTGGCGAGGTAAAACCATTTATTAGTTTTTCTAAAGTCTGTTTGGGTGATGCCATCGACTTTTAACTTGACTCAAGTGATACATATAGTTTGGTTATTTTTTATTTTGTGTAATATATAACAGCTTGGGCCAAGACCCTATAACTAATAAAAATGGAAACTTAATGAAAAAGAACCCCAGTCTAGAACCTCTCCATGCCATAGAGACAGCCAGCGTCGACGAATTACGGCAGCTCCAGTTAGCCAGACTTAAAGACTCTCTTAGTCACGTATACTCTAATTCAAAGGCCTATCGGGCGAAATTTGAAGCGCACGGGGTTCACCCAGACGACCTAGTTAATCTGGACGATATCGCGAAATTCCCATTCACCACCAAGGAAGATCTCAGAGAAAACTATCCTTTTGATTTTTTTTCAGTACCCATGGAACAGGTAATTCGCGTTCACGCCTCAAGCGGAACTACCGGCAAGCCAACTGTAGTTGGCTATACAAAAATGGACATCGAGAATTGGTCAGCGCTAGTGGCACGCTCGATTCGAGCCGCAGGCGGAAACGCCAATGACCTTGTTCATGTGTCCTATGGCTACGGACTTTTTACAGGGGGCTTGGGCGCGCACTATGGGGGTGAGCATCTCGGATGTACCGTCATTCCAATGTCGGGGGGACAGACAGAAAAACAGGTTCAGCTTATACGAGATTTCGACCCCGACATCATCATGATAACACCGTCCTATATGTTGAACCTAGCCGACGAAATGGAGCGCCAAGGTGTCGATCCCCGCGAACTCGCACTTCGCACTGGCATCTTTGGCGCAGAACCATGGACTCATGCGATGCGCGAGGAAATAGAGCAGCGTTTGGATATTGATGCAGTCGATATATATGGTCTATCCGAGGTGATGGGACCCGGGGTTGCGCAGGAGTGTGTCAGCACAAAAGATGGGCCTACCATATGGGAAGATCATTTTTACCCCGAAATTGTTGACCCAGATACCGGAGAAATTTGTACTGAAGGGGAAGAAGGTGAGTTAGTATTCACTAGCCTTTTAAAGGAAGCAATGCCAGTTATTCGATATCGGACAAGAGATTTAACTAGACTGCTTCCTGGAACGGCTAGAGTGATGCGACGCATGGAAAAAATTACTGGTCGGTGTGACGACATGATGATAATCAGAGGCGTCAATGTCTTTCCATCTCAAATTGAGGAACACCTGCTTGCTACCGATGGCTTATCACCGCACTACTTCATAGAACTTCGCAAAGAAGGACACCTCGATGCAATAAAAATTCATGTTGAGCTAGCCAACCATGCTGTCGGGATTAACTCCAAAGACATTTCAAGGTCGCTAAATGAGAGAATTAAATCATATGTGGGGATATCTGCAGATATCAACGTACATACTCCTGGTGAGGTGCCTCGCTCAGAAGGCAAGGCCACGCGAATCATTGATAAGCGAAACTAATAGATTGGACGGCTAGTTTTTTAAAACCTTTAGTCGAAGATAAATAATTTTAGCGTATTTTCGTGAATTTTGAACGAATTTTAGATATTCTGGCGTAACAAAATTCGGGGCCAACTTCTCTCTGCCTCAAAAATTTATATTACTAGTGACCGTATTCTACGTAAATTTAGACGGTTTTTAACGTAGATCATGATATTTAGACACTTTTACGATAATTTTAACGAAGTTATTGGGCTTTTAAGCATTACAAAGCCCAGAATCGATGCTTCGCATGATTTGCCGGAAAAGTAGCTCTTCCATTTCTGGAGATTGCTCCAACATTTGTCTGCCGAGCCCAAAAGTCACATGCATCCCTTCGATCGTTGTATTGACACCTATCGCCAATAGCTTCAATTCGCTGGCAGACCTATGCGGATGCAAAGGAGCCAACATCTCGAGCATCATATTCGTAAAGCGTTTGTAAGCTCTATCTCTCAACTCAGCTGCAAAGTTATTTTGCACTGACATGCCCCATAATTGATAGAAGAAAGCGCGCACTTCTGGTTTTTTTGCATCAGCTATCAAGTAGCGTACGAAAGCTTCTATCCGCTGCCTTGGTAAATCCGGAAACAAACTTGCCTCTCTTTCGAACTCCTCATCGTAACCGCGGATTACATCTTCAATGACTGCCTGTAACAAATCATTCTTGGTGGAAAAGTAGTAATGCAGATTCCCAATGCTAATACCAAGGTGTTTTGCCACTCTCCGGGTAGAAAAATTCGCGAGACCATCATCTACAAGAATTTTTTTCGCGGTTTGAATAATTTTGTCTGCTCGTGCTGCGCCCCTCTCTCGCACTCCCGTGCCCGCTCGGGTTCTTGTGGCTTCTATTTTCATTAAGGTGCTCACGAATAATTTACTCAACCATCACCTACCTTTCCTTGACTACTGGATTTATTAGAGCAGCTGAACTAATATTATCTCTCAACACTTTATTTAATAATAGAAAAAATGCCGAGAATTAGATTACGCAAAAAAACATCCACTGGCCCAATTATAGCTGCTTGGCTGGGACTCTTCATCCTTCCTATCATGACCCCTTACACCGAAAATGCACAATCGGAAGAGAATCACGCCGATGGTGTCGCGCTGGAGGAATTTCAGAAGGCTATCCGCTCGAAATACGACATGAAAGAGCAGGCATTCCGTGATAACGATCCTGAACCCATACTCACCAGATTTTACTCGGAAGATGTGATTTCCACCGATCCAGAAGGTCATACCCATATTGGTCGTACGTCACTGCGGCCAATCTATGAAGAAGTCATCGCTTCTCTAGTCAGGATCGAATCGTTCAATACTTTTGTAAATGGAGACGCCGGATGGGATTGGGTTAATTTTCACGTTACCTTCCCACCGGAGATTGATGCCGAACCGTTCACATTCAAGATGCTGTTTCTTTGGGAGCGTATTGATGGAGAGTGGTGGTCTCACGGTGAGATGTATGTACTTGGGGAGTTCAAACTTTCTGGCGACAAACATGTCAATTAAACTAAAAATATAAGTCAGCACAGGAATTAATCATGAGCGACCGCAATGATTCTAATGATAGAACGCAATCAAATTCAATCGCGTCTTCTAAGATCACGCGACGCGACTTTGTGGGCGGGTCACTTGTCGGCAGTGGTGTCGCTCTTCTCACAGCAAAGGCGCCGGCTTTAGTATCGAAAGCTGAAGTGGCTTCAAATGGAGGTCCGTCCCGCGAATTTCCGCAAACTATAAATGCTCCACTAACAGGCTTAACTTCGGCATGGACCGGGCCCGGAGGAGTTGGTGATTACAAATATTCAAATGGTAATACGCACTTAGAAGCAAACGCAGGTCATGCTTTCAGAAATAGTGATTTCAAGCAGCAAGTTCAAAATGCGACCGTGCTTGATGAAGAGTACGATTTAGTGATTGTTGGTGCTGGCTTTGCCGGCTGTGGAGCTGCGTATTACTACCAAAAGGACCACCCTGATGCAAAAATCTTAATTTGCGATAACCACGAAGTTTTCGGGGGTGAGGCAAGACATAATGAATTTGAAGTCGATGGCTACAAGCTCTGGGCACCGCAAGGATCAACCGGAGCGGCCTGGCCACTCGAAAAAGCCAAGAACATCGGTATGTATGGTCCTATTTGGGAAGAGCTAGGACTGCCATTGGACTTTGAATGGCAAAAACCCAAAAATTCTAAACTCAAAATCCCAGTTGATAACTACTCTCCAATGCATATCCAGTGGGAAGCACAAGATCTCGGATGGTTCCACGAAGGTCACAAGATGGCTATTAATCCTTGGAAGAATCGCTTTAAAAACGTCCCAATTGATGAGAAAACAAAGCAGGACTTACTATGGATGGAGGTTTATCGACAACCACCGGAACGAGAGGATTGGGCCGAGTGGTTGGATTCTATGACATATAAGGAATTTCTGATAAACGAGATGGGTATTAATAATCCCAATATCGATGAATACCTCAACCCATTTGCGGCAGCCATGGGTACGGGACTTGGCACTGACGTCGTGTCGGCTTATCAGGCATTTAATTTCATCCAACCCGGTGTTAATCAATACGGCCGCTCTTTTGGACGCATGGGCCTTGGTGGAGACCCGATTGTCGGGATTGGCGATCCAACTGACTATGTTTATCTGGCCAGCTTCCCGGGAGGAAATACAGGAATACTCAGACACATTGTACAGAGATTGATTCCAGATATATTTGGTAATACTCAATCAATCAATGACGTACTTGCGAACCCAATTAATTGGAGCATCATTGATCATGCGAGCCAGTCCACCCGTATGCGATTGAAATCTCTGGTGGTCAATGTCCAACATGATGGAGACGCAGAAAGCGCTGAACGCGCGTTTGTGACTTATCTTAAAGACGGACAAATGTTCCGTGTTACGGGCAAAAATGTGATTATGGCGGGACAGCAACACATGAATAAGCGAGTAGTATCTGACCTCCCATCAGATCACAAAAAAGCCATGGATTCATTCTTTCACTCTCCAATGATGATGGTCAACGTCGCACTCACAAATTGGGAGTTTATGGAAAAACTGGGAGTAGCTTCAGTTAGATGGTTTGGAGATGATCTTGGGTGGTTCACCACCCTTCGCCGCCAAATGATATTGGATGGCAAGGAACCCATGCCCCTAGACCCTAGCAAACCGACAGTACTTACCATGTATAACTCTTTTTGTTTGCCAGGTCTTCCAGTAGCAGAACAGTGTGTGGCGGCACGGATGAAGATGTTTTCAATGAGCTATGCAGAGATCGAGAAAAAAGTGGTCAATCAATTCACGAAAATGTTCGGACCAGGCGGATTCGATGCCAGACGAGATATTGCTGGTATCACCGTGAACAGACAAGGCCATGCGTATGTCGTCACGCCACCGGGCTTTTTCTTTGGTAAAGATGGCAAGCCATCTGCCAGCGATATCATTAGAAAGAGGTATGGTAAAATTGGTTTTGCACACAGCGAGCTAAAAGGCTATCAAATGTGGGAAGGAGCGGTACATGAAGGTGAACGTGCCGCGCACGAGATCACTTAATTTTGTTGCGTGAGAATCCGAAGGGAATTTTACCCCCCAAGAAAAGCTAGTTTATGCTTTAGACAGCCAAACCGTCTGTAGCGCGGAAAACTCTTCTAGACCCCAATCACCGAATTCGACGCCAAAGCCACTCTGCTTGATACCCCCAAATGGAGCATTCGGGTTTAATCCCGCATGATCATTGACCCAAACCGTGCCGCACTCCATCCTCGCAACTAACTCTGCAGCTTTCTCGGGATCAGAGGACCAAATGGAACCACCGAGACCACTTTCGCTATCATTCGCTCTCTCAAGTACTTCATCAATATCGCTATATTTAATGATGGGTACGATCGGTCCGAACGGTTCCTCGTCGACCAAACGACTACCATTGGAAAGACCCGTTACCACGGTAGGCTCAAAGAAATAGCCCGGGCGATCTATTTGATTGCCACCGGTTAGGAAATTACCACCTTGATCTTTTGCGTCTTGCGCAAGGCTCTTTACAATTTCTAGCTGTGCTAGATTTTGAATTGGTCCAAGTTGTGTATCTTCATCCAGACCGTCACCAACAACCACTTCACGAGCCTGCTCTGCGATGGCTTCGGCGACCTCATCATAGATTGATTCATGGACGTAGAGTCGCTTTAAAGCCGCACAGGTTTGTCCATTATTATGAAAACATGCTGCAAATAATTTTGGCGCCATAGCCTCAATATCTATATCGGGCAGTACTATACCCGCATCGTTACCGCCCAATTCCAAGGTAAGCCGCTTAAGATTAGCAGAAGCGCTTTCCATGACACGTCTACCTGTTCTTGAAGAGCCAGTGAAGACCACCTTATCTATACCGGTATGACTCGCTATCGCCGAGCCTACTTCTCCTGCGCCAAGGACTAAATTAAGGACACCAGGGGGAAGTATCTCATTTACCAGTTCGGCAAATCGCGTCACTGCAACAGGCGTATACTCAGACGGCTTCAAGACCACAGTATTTCCTGCTCTTAAAGCTGGAATGACGTGCCAGATAGTAATCATGAGCGGCCAGTTCCAGGGCGTAATCGAGCCCACCACTCCCAATGGACGCCTTCGAACCTCTATCTTCACATTATCATCTTCATGCGCAACCTCTACGGTGGGCTTAAGTGCTGCTGTCGCACCAATCCACGCCATGGCTCCACCCACTTCCATTCCTGAGCCGACACCGTTTAATCCACCCATTGGTTTACCGGATTCCTGTGTCACCAATTGCATGAATTCTGGCATTCTCGCCTCCAAGGCTGGTATGAGAGCACTAATCATCTCCACTCGCTTCTCATCCGCCATGCTACTCCACTCGGGAAAAGCTGCTCGCGCAGCTACTACGGCAGCATCTACATCATTGGCTGTACCGAGTTGACACGAAGCAAACGCTTCACCCGAAGCCGGATTCACTACATCGAAGGAATCTGTAGCAGAGATTTTTTCTCCGCCAATAATCATATCGCAATGAAGCATTGAATTTATCCTCTCTGAATATAAGAAAAGCCACCTAACTAAGGTAGCTCTTCGTTAATTATAGCATCCGAAAAACTATAGGATTTAAGTCGAGCGATTAAAAATGGTAAGCAGCTGTCACACCATAGGTACGCGGTGGTGCATAGTTACCCGTCGCGCCCAGGATACCTAGATCCAGTCGGTACTTTGCATAATGCTCATCAGTCAAATTTCTGACCCAAGCAGTAAGGCGCAACCCTGTCTCACCCGCCATCCAGCTAAGCCGTGCATTATGGACACTATACTCAGGCTGCAGTGCACCAGCTGCATTACTAATCTCGACATATTGCTCGGCATAAAATGCACCATCCAACTGAAGCGCAACATTTCCGCCGAGCATATCAGTGTTATAGCGCACAATGTAATTGGCCGCAAACTCTGGTGCGTTCGGCAGCTCTACATCATTAAGTTCTTTTATAGGCCACACCACCTGAAAACCAACTGGCGTAGTCTGCTGCTGAGGAGTCTTAACACGATCAATACTCGATTCCTGAAATGACGCCCCGATTGAAATATCCCAGTGCTCATTTGGCATCATCACTAATTCAAGCTCCAACCCCTGAGTATCTCCATCAGCATTAGTCACACTAGGTGTGCCATCTAAAAACGTAAAAGCCTGATAACCCTCATAGTCATAGTAGAACGCCGCCGCATTGAATCGTGCCCTGCCACCAGCCAAATCCATCTTCAGACCCACCTCATACGACTCCAGAATTTCTTCATCATGCCTGAAACTGTCAAGGGTCGCGCTTGCCGAAGGAGCCCAGTTACCACCTTTGATACCTCGATTAAACGACGCATACAGCAGCGTGTCATCGGACAAATGCATATCCAACTGGACTCGACCCGCCCAGTCCCCATAATCGATCTCGTAAACATCACTTCCCGCCGCATTTGCATCCCTTTGCAGATCAAATAGAGCCGGAACATACACTCCAGTATCTGGGTCAGAAAAGTTACTAACGTAATCCATTTCCTTATCGTCCTGAGACCATCGTAAACCCAGAATAAAGGTTAGACGCTCGGAAATGTCCCATTCTCCCTGACCAAAGACAGACCAGTTCTCTGACTCCAGTAAATAATCTTGTGCTACACCCGGCTGAGTTAATTCTTCTGGGTTAAAACCGAGACTAGCCGCGACTCCGGCTATAGGTGCTCCACGAGTGAGGACATCCGCATCCAGCTCCATATCAAGAAAATAAGCTCCGGCTACCCATCTAAAACTGTCGGACTCTCCCGAAATCCGAAGCTCCTGGGAGAATTGCTTAAAGTCGGCCACAGTAGTGAATTCGATAATGGGCACAGGCAACCCGTCACCATCCTCTGTATAGAACTTATCAAGCTGAAAGTAGTTGGTGATAGACGTTAGATTAATACCCTTTGCTAAATCCCAATCCAATTTGATGCTGACACTATCAGTGTCACGATCCATATAGCCCGGATAGTCCGAATAATGCTCCATCGGGCTAGGGTGATCCCCTGACCAGATAGTTCTTCCCGCTCCATCGACAGGAGCGAAGCAATCAAGTTGACTTTCACAGAAAAAAACGACCGAGGTAAAATCCTCAAGGCTTAAGCCCACCGCGTCTTCAGCAGGAGCGCCTTCCAAAATAACATTACTTACAAAATCTTGAAACTCTGGAGGTATGTAGGCCTGAGACGCATCTCCGTAAGGCAAAAACGCATAGGCACCGGTCGGCACCTTGTCATCCGTTGTGTGCTTATACTCTAGGGTAAGCAAAACATCATCGCTAAGATCAAACTGGAACTCTGCTCTAACTGCACGACCATCCTCACCGCCCAGATCTACGCCGCTGGGAGGAAGCGGGTTTCCTTCTGGGAAAGGTCTGGACTTCATATATCCGTCCATCTCCGCTGTCCGCCCCGCAAATCGATAACGCGCATTTTCGGAAAAAGCACCACCTACCGCAAACTCTAAACTTTTTCGACTGAAGTCTCCAAGAGTTCCCTGAATATATCCGTTAGTTTCATCGGAATCGGCACCATTTGTCATGTAGTGAATAACACCACCGGTCGCATTACGACCAAATAATGTTCCCTGGGGACCTCTCAATACTTCTACCCGCTCTATGTCGAATAACTGGCCACTTAAACCATTCATTGAGGCCAAATAAGCGTCGTCTACATACACGGCGACGGGCGCTTCGTTGTTATCGGTAAAGTTGTTCTGAGAAACTCCTCGAATATTGAAAACCACCTGTGCAGGGGTAAAGCTAAGCACCTGAAGCCCAGGTATCTGCTCAGTAATTTGAATCGTGTTATCAAAGCCCAGTTGCTGCATCTGATCCCCTGACAAAGACGTGACCGCAATTCCCACATCCTGAAGATTTTGTTCGCGTTTTTGGGCCGTTATTACCACCTCTTCAAGCACAGAGGCTTGGATCAATCCCGAAAGCAAAGCAAAGAGCAGGCAAGATGCCCATACTGCGATTATGTTAACCAATTTCATAATTTTCCCCAGTATAAAAATTTTTATAGACTTCATTAGACCTAAATCATATTGTAAGCTCAAAATGTTATTCAGGTTCATCTAGTTTGGTTTTACTTTTCCAATATTCGTTTTCCATCAGTCATGATCTTAGTTCAGCTGATCTATTAAAGCCAGTGCTAGTAGAGATTAATTTCAATTGTATGTCAGACTTAGCAACAAGATGATTTTTATATACTCCATTTAGTTCGCTATCGTCGAATGCGCGTAAAGGGATACAAAAAATGTCAATGCTATCTGAAGATTCTCCCATCACTTTCAACGATGTAATTCCAGATGAGGCTGACGTGGTAATCATAGGCGGGGGAGTCATTGGCATCTGCACAGCATGGTTTCTTGCCAAGGATGGGCTTTCAGTGCTGGTCTGCGAAAAGGGTCGTGTAGCCGGAGAACAGTCATCACGAAATTGGGGTTGGGTAAGACAGATGGGACGTGACGAGGCGGAGCTACCCATTGTTACGCAATCATTAAATATTTGGGAGGAGCTTACAAAGGAAATCGGTAAAGACGTCGGTTTCACTCGGCAAGGCTTGATGTTTCTGGCCGATAACGAAAAAGAGGAGAAAGAATTTGAAGAGTGGATGAATATCGCTAGACAACATCAACTTGATACACAAATTTTAAGTCCAAAAAAACTGGGCAAAAATCTAAAGTACTCAGGACACCCATGGAAAGGAGGGATGTATACGTCTAGTGACGGTCGAGCCGAACCATTTACCGCCGTACCAGCAATTGCCAAGGCCGCTCAAAAAAGAGGGGTCAAAATTATCGAGAGTTGTGCGGTACGAACACTGGAGACCGAGACAGGCTCAATATCCGGGGTTATCACCGAGTTAGGAGCAGTTCGCACTAAGGCTATAGTATGTGCGGCGGGTGCTTGGGCCTCAACATTCCTGAGGAACTTAAATATACGTTTTCCGCAATTGTTGGTAAAAGGCACGGTAGCCCGCACTAACCCATGCCCCGACGGCTTTTCAGGCGGTGCATGCTCCGAAAAGTTTTCTTTCAGACGTCGTCAGGATGGAGGTTACACACTATCACTAGGGAATTACCTCGATCATTATCTCTGTGCGGATAGCCTGCGCTATTTCGCAGATTTCCTACCGACACTCAAAGTAACATGGCCTGGAATGAGGTTTCGATTTAACGACGGCCTAAGAAAGAGACTTTTCCCGGTATCTAAATGGACTGCAGACGAGATTACACCTTTTGAGACAACGAGGGTTCTTAATCCGGCCCCAAATCTTGAGGTGGTAAGCCAAATTAAGACAGAGATGGCTGCTCATCTACCATTACTCGCAGGAGCAGAGATAGCCGAGGCCTGGGCAGGGATGATTGATGCTCCACCGGATTTTGTGCCTGTAATGGACGAAATTCCAGGTTACAAAGGTTTATTTCTTGCCTCCGGTTTTAGTGGGCACGGTTTTGGAATTGGTCCAGGCGCTGGGAGGATCATGGCCACTCTAGTTCAGGGGAAAAAGGTTGAATTTGACCTCAGTCGATTTCGCTTTTCAAGATTTAGTGATGGCAGTGCAATCGTTGTAGGTCCAGCTCTTTAGATGAATGAAAAAACGGTGATAATATAGGTGTTCTTCCTTTGTCCTTAACCCTATTCTTTAGGATACACTCATGAGAGATACTGCCACCTCCCTCTTAAATCAATTTAAAGATCGGAGACTCTCTGTCAAAGAATATGCGGAACAAGTTATTTCGAATGTAGAAAGATTGTACGATCTGGGAGCTATTCTTGCGTTTGATTCTGACCAGCTTTTGGTTGATGCGAATACCGCAGACGAGAGATGGGAATCTGGCTTACAACGTCCTTTGGAAGGACTGATGCTCGGAGTTAAAGATAACATTGACACAAACTCTTTGGTCACTACAGCTGGAACGAATGCTTTCAATTCGCCGGCATCTAGCGATGCTGCAGCCTTGACGCTGCTGCTTGATCATGGCGCTATCGTAGCGGCAAAAACTAACCTGCATGAATTGGCCTTTGGGATTACATCTAACAACCATTCTAAAGGTGCGGTCCATAACCCTTTTAAATATGGCTGTATTGCAGGGGGTTCTTCTGGTGGAACTGCCGCCGCCGTTGCCGCCGGTATTTTACCGGCCGGCCTTGGAACCGATACAGGTGGATCGGTGCGTATTCCAGCAGCACTGTGCGGAATAGCAGGCTTCAGACCTACGACCGGGCGATATCCATCCAGAGGTATTGCCCCAATTTCCAAAACGCGTGATACTATTGGAGCTATGGCTCACACCGTGACAGATCTAGCGCTCCTGGATGCTGCGATGGCAAGCCAAGATTTTTCGCTCGGTAAAAGAAATATCGAATCACTACGTATTGGTGTCCCCCGCACCCTCTTGTGGGAAGATCTCGATCCTGGCATTGCCGAGGGGTGTCAGCGTATTTTAAGAACTCTATCTGACGCCGGTGTGAAATTGATCGAACAAGACCCAGAGGACATATGGACCGACTGCCAAAATGCATCACTCCCCATAGCACTTTACGAAACCATGCGTGATCTTCCCGAATATGCTGCCTATCGAGGAATCACTTTTGACTCTCTATATAAAGGAATTCAATCTGCCGATGTTCGAAGCATTATAGGCAGCCAACTGGGCGAAGAAAAAGTTCCAGAGGCAATTTATCGTGAATCCATCGATGTGCTCAGACCTAGAATGCTAAGCAGATGGACAGAGTATTTTCAAAAACATGATCTAGACGCTGCAATCTTTCCGACCACACCAATAACTGCAAGACCCATCGGCGAAGATGAAAATATTTTAGTAAATGGAAATCCTCAACCAACTTTTCCCACTTACACACGCAATACAGATCATGGTTCAGTTATGGGTATCCCGGGGATCAGTCTTCCCGGTGGCTTGGTCGACGGCTTGCCTTATGGCATTGAGCTTGAAGGTTGCGTCGGAGAAGATCTTGCTTTGTTAGAGGTTGCGAAAGCGATTGAGCAGATCCTCGCCCCAGTCTCTGAAACTAAAGAGACACGTTGATCTGGTATCAAAAAAACTGCTACCCAACCTTTAAAAAAACATTCAAGAAACCTTGTTAGGGGTTTTTTAAATCTCCAATACAATAATTTAATTCCTTGAGAAGACCAATTGACCAGCAAAATAAGTCTTATCGACTTTAACGGACTTCAATTCTCGTCCAACCGGTTTCGAGAGAACTCGGTCAAGGATTACGAAGTCAGCATACTTTCCAGTACTGATACTGCCGATTTGATCTCCCCACCCTGCCAAATCAGCGCCAATTTGAGTATAAGCATACAAGGCCTGCTCAAAAGTTAGCGCCTGTTCTGGGTACCAAGCCCCCTCATACGAACCATCCGGGCTTTCTCTAAATACTGCGTCGGCCAACTGAATTAGAGGTGAGAACGGCGAAGTCGCAAAATCGCTACTGAGAACTAAACGCGCTCCTTCTTTGAGGAATTCATTCCATACATAAGCATATTTCTCTCTTTCAACACCCACTCTAGGGGTGATGTATTTCCCTATCACACCTGTCCCATGATTAGGCTGCATTGAGGCGGTCACATTTAGCTTCTTAAATCTAGGAATGTCATCAGGTTTAATGATTTCAACATGTTCAATCCGATTTGCTAACGCAGTATTACCACCACGCTCAAATGCATTCAACGCCATCTGAACTCCTCTATCACCGATTGCATGAATAGCAACGGGCATTCCAAAGTCATTAGCGCGCTTAACCAATTTATTTATCTCTGCTTGTTTATAGAACACATCGCCCGTGAAGTCAGGTCTATCGGAATATGGATCTACTAAGGCTGCCGTATAAGTGGAGAGAACTCCATCGAGCATGTATTTGATGAATCCAAATTTAATCAAAGGACCACGAACCGTGTCATAGAACTTGTAAGTGTCGATGCGCTGTTTTAGTAGCTCTTCATTATTGGTGCTATCTTCATCTTGGCTATACTTAGAAAATTCCCCCCAGAAAATTCGAACAAATAATTTTTTGTTAATGGCTAACTCTTTATATTTTTCTAGGTCAGAGAGGGTAGACATGTCGTGAATACTGGTAATGCCATATGAATTGGCATAGCTCAAAACTCGTTCTATCTTTTCTATAGAGATTTCGCTATCCCTCACGTAACTAGGAGCATTCCAGAGCAGTTCGCGAGCGCTTTCAAGCAAAATTCCATTTGGCTCTCCACTCGACTCGTCAATAAGTATTTTTCCACCTATTGAAACCTTTGAGTTCGCTTTGATATTCGCTTCCTGAATTGCCAACGAATTGATCCAAATGGAGTGACCATCAATATCCATAAGTGCAACAGGATTATTGGGGGAAACTTGATCTAGCTCCCATCGATTAGGTAGGCCTTTATTCTCGAGAGTATAATCCCAACGCCCGCCTAATAACCATTCACCGGGCTTCATAGACTTAACTCTATCGGCAATCATATCTAACCATATAGATTTCTCTGCTATACCCGCTAGATTGATACCAGTGACCATATTAGAACCCGAATTCAAATGGGTATGACTATCTACAAAACCTGGCAAGACTGTTTTACCTTGCGCGTCAATGATTTCCGTATTCTTACTTTTGAGAGTTAAAATCTCTGAGGAAGCACCTACCGCGAGAAACTTTCCATCTTCTACAGCAATGGCGTCTGCTGCCAGCATAATCGTATCTGAGGTTCTTATATCTGCGTTGATCACTAAAAGATCAGCCGCAAAAAGCTCTACTGAAACTATTGAAGTCAAAATAATTATAAGACGAACAAATTTAGTTAATCCATTAATTAGGATCATGAACCACTCTCCGCTATAATCATGTACTTCACCCTGAAAGCTTTTCTTGGTTAGACGTTAACGATCAACGTTTAGTTAGGTAAGCATGCGCAAGGTTACAGCACTTCTCCACGAGCATTGGGGCAAGCTCCTTAGCGGTTTGAGTTTCGGGCCTGGTGTGAACCCAACCAAGATAGGTAAAACTGCGTGCGAGGAAAAATAGCGGCATGTAACCCAGCTGTTCATCTGATAAATCTCTTTCCATACGATAACCATTGATCAATGCCGAAAATGCCTCTTCATAATAGTCCTCACCTTGCTCAAAATATAAGATTGTGGCGAGCTCAAACAAGTGCCAACCAAATCCTGCATCATCAAAATCGATGAGGCGGACTGTATCACCTTCAACCAACAAGTTCTCTGCTACAAGATCAGCATGGATCAAACTAAAATAAGGTTTATCTCTATACTTCTCTGCATAATCTGAAAGATCCTTTTCTACCCTATCCCTAGCACGAAGCACAAGCTCGCGCTGATCATCCGTCAACATACTTAATTCCCAGAATCGACCCCAAAAGGGATCAGGTCCAACCAAGCCATCGACATCCCAACGATGCCTTATGAAATTGGGCGGTACTTTCCATTGCACTGCTTGGTTGTGCACGCGCGCGGCGAGTTGTCCGATAATTTCAAACGTTTTGCGTACCTGACCTACATCCTTGAGGCTGTGCTCAATCGAACCCAATTGCCCGCCATTGATCCACTCAAACAGATCGACTTGTCTAGGCTCGGGGACATCGCCAGCGGATAATGACACAAATAGATTACCATCGATGGTCGGCACCACGTTTGGAACATCGATAGCAGCTTCCTGAAGGGCCTTCATCCAGCGCAGTTCTGAATCGAGCTCTTCATCCGAGTGATAACCAGACCGGTGAATTCGAAGTGCATATCGCTTTTTCTCGCTGGTAAGCACTTCAAAAACCGCATTTTCTCTGTACTTTATAAGAGAGAGTCGACTTTCCTCGAGCTTCCAATGGCTGAGCGAAATTTTGGCAAATTGCTTCAATGCAGCCACCTGTCCTTGTTCATCCATCGTATAGAAATCAGTCAAAGTTAGTTACCTCATTTTGATAAACAAATATCAAATTTATCAATCAATAAATCTGCATGCTCTCGCTCAAATACCATGGGTGGTCGAATTTTAAGTACACTGTCGTGGGTTCCGATACGACTGATTAACACCCCTTCACGACACATCGCATTGACGATCTTACCAGCCTCCTTTGTAGCAGGCGTTTTCTCTGTTCGATTAGTGACCAGTTCTATGGCAAAAATTAGACCCTTATGTCGAACGTCACCAATAATTTCGTGTTTTTCCTGCAGCGATCTTAGCTTCTGCGCTAAATAATCTCCCACCTCTGCCGCTTTATCAATGAGACTCTCTTCCTCTATAACGTCCATAACGGCCGCGCCCGCCGCGCAGGCTACAGGACCTCCCGCAAACGTATTAAAATACATGCCCCATTCACTAAACTCGTTAACCAATTCTGCAGATGAAACCACACCAGCTAAGGGATAACCATTGCCCATGGGCTTTCCTAAAGTCACGATATCAGGAACCACATCCTCCCATTGATGAGACCACCATTTCCCCGTGCGACCAAATCCTCCCTGCACCTCATCAGCAATAAAAAGACCGCCTTCAGCTCGAACTAAATCAACGGCCGCACGAACAAATCCTAGCGGACTGTTGATGAGTCCTTCATTGGCAAAGGCTGGACAAAGCAAGATTCCTGCTATTCCTATACCTCGTTCCTTAAACTGAGTAATAGCCTGCCTAATCTCTTGGAGATAGATCTCACCCGAAACTTCATGGCCAGATATGCGATACGTACATGGTAGAGTAAAACCCAGAACTCTCTGGGTAGATTGAGCTTCTGGCATAAATGCAAAACCCAATTCCGCAACTGCTTCCGTGTTGCCGTGATAACTGCAATTAGTCACGATAATACCCTGAGAGCGGGTATGGTTGCGAGCCAGTCTGAGAGCCGCTTCATTCGCTTCACTTCCCGTACAAGTTAAAATCATCATGTCGAGAGGATCTGAAAATTTTGAGGTTAATCTTTCGACATAGGAAACTAGATTTTCATCTAGATAACGAGTGTGGCTGTTGAAAGTCGCTAGTTGGTCTGTGACAGCCTGAACCACTCGCGGATTGCAGTGTCCAACATGTGGCACGTTGTTGTACGCATCGAGATATTTTTTCCCGCCTGAATCGTAAACCCAGACCCCCTCTCCCTTAACCAGATGCAATGGCTCGTCATAGAAAAGGGGGGATTTTTCACCTATGGCAGCATATCGCCGGTCGAGTAATGGCTTATCCACCATAAAATCCATCCATCACTACCTGACTTTCGGGCAGCGTAGATCCACCATCCACAACTATCGTCTGCCCAGTAACGTAGCTCGCTTGGTCCGATGCTAAATATAGCATCGTGTAGGCGATATCCTCTGGCACACCCAAATGTCCCTGTGGAATACAGTTCGCCATTTCTTTTAACTCTTCATCGCTACCCAGAGCCGACATGGCCGCAGTCAGAATGTATCCAGGTTCAACTCCATTCACCGTAATACCTTCACGTGCATACTCCAGAGCAGCGGTTCTGATGAAACCATTCATCCCACCTTTTGACATGGCGTAATGTGACGTACCGGGCATCGCCACTCTCGGACCTGTCACTGAAGAGGTAAAAATCAGTCGGCCCCAGGACTGAGAACGAAAATGGGGGAGGCAGGATTGAGTCAACCAGACAGCGGCCTTCATGTTTACAGACAAGGTTTCCTCTAACACCTCATCACTCAACTCTTCAACCGTGTGCAGAGGATAGACTGCTGCATTGTGTATACCAATATCGATTCTTCCGAACTTATTTATGGTTTGCGCTACAACATCGATCACCTGACTGTGCTGACCAATATTACATTGCAAGAGTAATGCTTCACCGCCGTCGGTCACAATATCATCTACCGTCTGTTGCCCATTTTCGGCTGTCCGTGTCGCCACAACAACCTTGGCGCCGTGTTTCGCAAACACCTTTGCAATCCCTTCACCAATGCCTTGGCCAGCACCGGTTACGATCGCTACCTTTCCTGTTAAATCACCAAACATAGGACTCCCTCCCTGATACTTTTTCTATTTTGATGTCTTTTGCTTTAAATTTAGATCAGTTCGTTTTTCTAGTTATGTTGGCAAGATGATTTATGTACGCGTGTATAGAAAATACCTCTTGCTCATCGAGCTCCTCGTCAAAACTAGCCATTCCACGATTTTCATACAAGCCATTCAGTACGATTGAATCAAAAAGCTCATGAGTATGTGGCAACATCCGTCGAAGATCTGGCAACATCGGTTCACTTCCATACATACCATGACACGAACCGCAAAACCGTACATACAAAATGCGGCCCTGCTCCAAAACCTTCTCGTCATTGGTTAATTCGGCTTGCTCAGGTATTGAACCCCGCGGAGCAACTTTTTCCGGAAGAGGGACATCATCTCCGTTCAACTTAAAAGCAAGTATCCTTCCAGAATTACCGTACTTAAGTAAAGCCTCATTACCTGCCAGCGTATTAAAAGCCGGACCTCCCCAA